>JAGWXC010000219.1 GCA_018970045.1 Planctomycetota bacterium
TCGAGGCTGGTCTGGCCGAAGTTCTTCACGCCCATCAGCTCGGCCTCGGTGCGGCTGGCCAGATCGCCCAGCGTCTGCACGCCGAGCATCTGGAGCGCCTTGCGGCAACGCACGCTGAACTCAAGCGAGGCGACGGACTTCTCGAGCACCTCGGCGCCGACCTGCTCCTTGAGCTTCTCGTAGATCTCGTTGCGCACGCGCGCGTAGCCGGCGCCTTCGAGGCCCTGACCCAGGCGCAGGCCCTTGGCCGCGAGCATCTGCTTGATCTCGATCAGGCTGGTCTCGCCGAAGTTCTTGTAGGCGAGCAGCTCGCTCTCGGTGATCTTGAGCAGGTCGCCGAGCGTGCGGATCTGCATCTTCTTGAGGCAGTTGCGCGCGCGCACCGAGAGCTCGAAGTCGGTGACCGGCTGGTCGAGCATCTGGTTGCGCTTGGCATCGTCGCGTGCCTGGTCCTCGTCGTAGAGGCAGTCGCGGCTGGCCAGCACGTCCTTCAGGAAGAGGCGCGCACGCTCGTGCGCGGGCTCGGTCTCGAGCACCTTGCGCAGGCAGCGCTCGGCGCGCAGGTAGTCGCCCGCGTCCTCGTACATGATCGCCAGGTTCACGAGTGCGTTCATCGGCGGCGTCGGCATGCGGCAGACGCGCTCGAGCAGCGAGATGGCCTCTTCGTCCTCACCGACCGACTCGAGCATGGACGCCAGACGGACGGCGAGCGCCGCATCCTCGCCGGTGGTGGCGATCGGACGGAGCAGATCGATGGCCTTCATGCGCTGCCCGGTCTTGAGGAACTGCTCGGCCTGTTCGGCGATCACGGGATGGGTGGTGGCGGCCACGGTGGCGGTGGTCATGGGTCGGCGCTCCTCGGGATGATTCGTGCGACTCCGGGCGTCCGGAGCCGAGCCCGGGGATGATAGCGGGGCCCGGGCAACGCTCAAGAACCGCTGCCGACGCTGCCGGATCCGCCCGGTTCGAGCCCCGGCGCGGGCTCGGGAGCCCCACCCAGCAGCTTGATCGATCGCCAGCGGCCGCTCTCAAAGCGCCAGGCCATGAAGAGCCCGTAGATGACGATGTACGCCGTGGCCGCAAGCCACGGCCCGGTGCTCTCCCATTCGGGGAACCAGGCCACGAGCGCCAGCCCCCCGCCCACGATCAATCCCCAGCTCAGCGTCACGGTGGCAATGCCGGGCACGAGCGTGTCGCCCGCGCCACGCAGCGCGCCGGTGTAGATGATGCCCAAGGCATCGAAGGTCTGGAAGACCGCGGCGCAGATCATGAGCGTGCCGCCGATCGCGACGATGCGCGCGACCTGTTCCGTCGGCACGTCGCCCGAGTCCGCGAAGATCCCGACCATGTCGTGGCGCCACACGAACATGACGATGCCCCACAGGGTCATGTAGGCGAGCGAGACCGTGAGCGCCGCGTGCGTCTGGCGCACCGCGTCATCGGGCCGGCCGGCGCCGATCGACTTGCCCACGAGGCTCGCGGTGGCCACGCTGAAGCCGACCGCCGGCATGAAGGACATGTGCATGAACCGCAGCACGCTCCACCCGGCCGCCAGGTGATCGGTGCCGAAGCGACCCACGAGCGAACTCATGAAGAGCGCCCAGCAGATCATCTCGTTGCTGAACTGGATCCCGTTGGGCACGCCCGTGCGCACGAGCCCGGCAAGCATTCCCCACTGCGGCCGCCACGCGGAACGCGTGCCGAGCTCGGCGTGCAGCTTCGGGCCCAGGAAGACCACGAACGGCACGAGGAACTCGACGAAGGTGCCGATGACCGTGGCGATCGCGGCCCCGGCGACGCCGTACGCCTGCGTGCCCGGGATCCCGGGCAGGCCCAGGCCCGGCAGGCCCCGCTCGCCGTAGATCAGGATGAAGTTCCCGACCACGTTCACGACATTGCCCAGGATCGCGGCGACCGTGACGACCTTCGGCCGGTGGATGCCGAAGAAGAAGTTCGACATCGCCTTGCCGGCGAGCGTGACGATGCCGCCGCCGACCAGGATCCCTGCGTACCGCGTCTCGAGTTCCTGCACGCGGGGCTCATGCCCCATCGCCCCGAAGAGCGCGGGCAACCCGAAGATCGCCAGCGGCACGAGCAGCAGAAGCCAGCTGGCGACCGCGATCCAGATTCCGCTCCATGCGTAGCTCGCTGCATCGTGCAGCCGCTTCGCGCCGAGCGACTGGCTCACGTACGTGTTCACGAGCGTGATCACGCCGACCAGGAACGACATCGGGGCCCAGCTCCACACGCCGCCGTTGCCCTGTGCCGCCAGTTCCACCATGCCGACCTGCGCCACCATCAGGCTGTCCACGAACTGCATCATGGTGTACGAGGTCATCGTGAGGACCGTCGGCCACGCGAGCGACCAGACCTCACGCACATCAGACAGCCGCGCGGCGACGCCGCGACCGCGCGATGGGCTCATGGGATCCATCGGGAAGCCGGCGGCGTCAGAGCGCCACCAGCTCCATGTCGGCCTGGACGGTCGCGACCTTGGTCACCGGATCGATGTCGGCGGCGAACGCCTCCAAGCCCTTGGTGCGGGCCATCTCCGCGCGCACCGTGGCCACCGAGAACGCGCCACCACGCGCATGGCGGCGGTGGGCATCAAGTTCGATCGCGATCTGCGACTCGCTGCGCGCAAAGTCCATGGGCGCGATCGCGGCCTTGAAACCCTGAAGCAAACCGTTCGCGTTGACGAACGAGCCGGGCTTTTCGACCCACGTGCACGAGGGCAGCACGACGTCGGCAGCGTTGGTCAGCCGGTCCGGCAGCGTGTCGATGAGGACGAGCGCACGGCCGCTCACGGCGCGCACGAGTTCATCCGACTGCCAGGCGCTCGGATAGTTGCCGGTCACGACGCAGGCCTTGGCACCCGCCGACTGCACCGTGGCGCACCAGGCGGTCGCATCGTGCACGGCGGCGGCCGAGCGGCCGGCGAACGACGCCGCCACGGCCTCGAGCGCCATGCGCACGCCCCGCGCGTTGGGAGCCTTCTCGGCGCGCACCACGAAGCCATTGGGGAAGGTCTTGTCCTGGCCATCGACCGGGACCGGACCGACGCCGAGCACCGCGTTGGCATCGTGCGCGAGCACGGCATGCGCGAGCAGGTAGGCGTCCTCGCAAGAGAGCATCGGGCTCACGAGCAGCGCGAGTCGGCCAGCAGCGGCGCCCTGCGCGAGCACCGCGCCGGCGGCTTCGATCGCGGTCGTCCAGGCTTGTGCAGCGTGCGCGGCATCGCCGGACGACTGGCCCTTGAGCATGGGCAGCGACAGGCGATCCTCGCGGTGCACGAACTTCCAGCCGTAGCGCACTTCATCGGTGATCCACCACTGGTTCACGGCGGCATTGCGGCGCGGCTTGATGCGGTACACGCGGCCGTCGTTGTGCTCGACGCTGATGTTGTCGCCGCTCGAGGTGATGCCGTCGATCGACGGCGTCTTGGTGAGGAACCAGACGCGCTGCTGGAAGAGGAAGTCCTTGTCGAGCAGTGCACCGACCGGGCAGAGGTCGATGACGTTGCTGGCGAGCTCGTTGTCGAGCGCCATGCCCGGGAAGACATCGATCA
>JAGWXC010000220.1 GCA_018970045.1 Planctomycetota bacterium
ACGACGACCAACCGGTGGGCCGTGCACCGAGGCCTCGGCGAACTCTGGCGCTCCTGAAGATCCGCGCGCGCTGCCGTAGGATCGCCTCATGCTCCTCATGGCCCTCGTGGCGTTCGCTTGCGGCAGCGTGCCGTTCGGCGTGCTGATTGCGCGCGCACACGGCCGCGACATCATGCAGGAAGGCAGCCGCAACCCGGGTGCGACCAACGTCGGCCGCGTGCTCGGCCGCCCGTGGGGCTTCCTGTGCTTTGCACTCGACTTTCTGAAGGGCTTCGTGCCGGTAGCGATCGCCGGAACGCAAGCCGGGCTCTGGGGCAAGCCCGCCGCCGAGCTCGCCCCGGGCATGCAGTTCGCGTGGCTCGGCATCGCGGCCGCCGCGATGCTCGGGCACATGTTCAGCCCATGGATCCGGTTCAGGGGCGGCAAGGGTGTGGCCACGATCTTCGGCGGACTGTGCGCGATCTGGCCCGCCGTCGGCGTGCCGGTGCTCGCGGCCTTTGCGTTGTGGGTGATCACGGTGCTCATCTCGCGCTACGTGTCACTCGCCTCGATCGTGGCCGCTGCCGCGCTGCCCATCGCGACGCTCGCGTGGAACACCCGCACCCCCGAAGGCTGGTCCATCGAGGGCGCCTGGCCGATGGTCGCCGTGAACGCGGCGCTCGGTGCGCTCGTCATCTGGAAGCACCGCTCCAACATCGCCCGCCTGCGCGCGGGCACCGAAAACAGGATCGGCGGCAACGCCGCCAAGGCACCATGAACGACTCCATGCATCACGGCTACCGAAGCCCGCTCGAAGAACGCAACGCCAGCCGCGAGATGCGCTCGCTCTTCAGCGCGCAGCGCAAGTTCGGCACGTGGCGCCGCATCTGGCACGCGCTCGCCACGGCCGAACATGAGCTGGGACTGCCCGTGACGGCTGCGCAGGTCGCTGCGATCGGCGCGCACCTGGACGACATCGACTTTGAGGCCGCGGCCAAGCACGAGCGCGCGCTCCGCCACGACGTCATGGCCCACGTGCACACGCTGGGCGACGCGGCACCGGAGGCTCGCGCCATCATCCACCTCGGCGCGACCAGCCAGGACGTGGTCTGCAACGCCGATGCGATCTTGATGCGCGAGGCGATCGACCTGATCGCCGTGAAGCTCGCGCGCGCGATCGATCGCCTGGGCCGGTTCGCCGCCACGCATCGTGCGCTGCCCTGCCTGGGCTTCACGCACTACCAGCCCGCGCAGCCCGTGACCGTGGGCAAGCGCGCGTGCCTGTGGGCCTACGACCTCGCGCTGTCGCTCGCCGACATCGAGCACCGCCGCGACACGCTGGCACTGCGCGGCCTTCGCGGCGCGACCGGCACGCAGGCGAGCTTCCTGCAGCTGTGCGGGAACGATCCCGCCAAGGTCGATGCCCTGGAGCGCCGCTTCGCGCAGCTCCTGGGTTGGCCCGAGGGCCGCCTCCATCCGGTGTGCGGCCAGACCTACACCCGCGTGGTCGATGCACAGGTGCTCTCGAGCCTCGCCGCCGCCGCCGCCGCCATCCACAAGTGCGCGACCGACATCCGCCTGCTGGCGAATCTCAAGGAACTCGAAGAGCCCTTCGAGAAGGACCAGATCGGCTCGAGCGCGATGCCCTACAAGCGCAACCCGATGCGGTGCGAGCGCGCGTGCGGCCTCGCGCGATTCGTGATGAGCATGCCGCAGAATGCGCTGGACACCGCCGCCGTGCAGTGGCTCGAGCGCTCACTCGATGACTCGAGCAACCGTCGGCTCTCGATCGCGGAGTCGTTCCTCGCTCTCGATGGTGCGCTCGATCTCGTCTGCAACGTCGTCGACGGCTTGGTCGTCTACCCGCACCAGGTACGGGCCCGGCTGATGGCCGAGCTCCCATTCATGGCGACGGAGGCGATCCTGATGGCCGCGGTCGAACGCGGTGCTGACCGCCAGGATGCGCACGAGCGGATCCGTGTGCACAGCGTGGCAGCCGCCGCCCAAGTGAAGGAGCATGGTCGCCCGAACGATCTGCTCGAGCGGCTGGCCGGCGATCCGGTCTTCGCCGGGGTTGACCTTGGCGGCATCACCGACCCTTCACGATTCGTCGGCCGTGCCCCGGAGCAGGTCGATGCCTTCGTCTCGTGCACCGTGGCCGACGTGCGGCGTCGCTACGCTGGTCGGCTCGACGGCGCCGTTGACCTGCGGGTCTGAGCCATGCAACGACTCACCCCCGACAACGCCTGCCTGCTCGTGATCGACCTGCAGGAACGGTTGATGCCCACGATCGCCCATGCGGAGACGATCACGCAGAATGCAGCCCTGCTCATGCGGGCGGCCGCGCACTTCGGCCTGCCGGTGGCCTTGAGTGAGCATTACCTGAAGGGGCTCGGTCCGACCGTGGCGGCCATCAGCGAAGCGCTGCCGGCCAATGGCTGCCGCTTCGAAAAGACCCGCTTCAGCGCCGTCCTGCCGCCGCTGGAGGCCTGGCTGGCCGCCCACGCACGACCGAACGTGATCGTGTGCGGGGTCGAGGCGCACGTCTGCGTGCTGCAGACGGCCCTGGACCTGCGGGCAGTGGGACGAACCCCGTTCCTGATGACCGACGCGATCAGCGCCGGCCAGGCCCAGCAGATCTCGCCCGCCCTGCGGCGAATGGAACTGAGCGGTTGTGTCCCATCAGGGTGCCTGAGCGCCATGTACGAACTGGCCGGCGATGCCTCCAACCCCTTGTTCAAGGGCATGTTGGCCTTGGCCAAGGCGATTCAGCCGCTGCCCGCCTGAGGCGGCGCCCCACAAACGACAACCGACGGCGGACTGGCCGCCGTCGGTGAAGGTTCGTGCACGACGTTGCCGCTCAGGGCGTGGGCTTCTCGCGGTTGTCGAGGATCGCCTTGCGGATGTCGGCGGCGATCGAACGGACTTCCTGCATGTGCTTGCGGGCACGCGTGCCAGCCGCCTTGTTGCCGCCGGCGGCCTTGTCGAGGTCGGCCTTGGCGTCGGCGATCAGCTTTTCCAGCTTGGCGTAGAGCTCGTGAATCATGGGGTCTCCTTGGGGTTGGCTGCCCGGATGGGCCGAGCGGAGGCTACACGCAGGTCGGGGCGTTTGGGCTATTCTCCCGGGGAAGTCGGCAGCCGAAAGCGAGAAAAACCGTGGCAAATGCGCCAATTATTGACATTTCGACCGTGGACTTGGGTGTCGACGCCTCGGGAGCCTTCCCGATTGACGCCCTCCTGCCCCAGTCCGGCCACATGCGGATGCTCGACCGCGTCTGCTGGATGAGCGAGGACGGGCACTCGGCCGTGGGCTACAAGGACGTTCGTCCCGATGAGTTCTGGTGCGCGGGTCACATCCCTGGGCGCCCCCTCTTTCCCGGCGTCATGATGATCGAGGCCGGGGCCCAGCTCTGCAGTTACACCCACAAGCGCACCCGTCAGCCGGCAGGGTTCCTGGGCTTCGTCCGCTGTGACGACGTCTCGTTCCGCGGGCAGGTCGTGCCCGGCGACCGGTTCGTGATCGCGGTGAAGGAACAGTCCTTCAACCCGCGCCGATTCGTGAGCCTGGCGCAGGGCTTCGT
>JAGWXC010000221.1 GCA_018970045.1 Planctomycetota bacterium
CATCACGAAGCTACTCATTGGTCCACCGCATTTCGGCCATCACGTTTCTCCTGAAGTCGAGTTCAACGACCTCGGTGATGCGTCCATTGCGTCGCATAACCTCCTAGTATTCATCTGCAGCAGCTCTCCCGCCCGAGCTGTAAGTAGAGAATCACCCACCTGACAGGGGTGGACCTGTTCAGCGCACCCCTGCCAGGGCTACCTACCCTGACGATCCCTCGTAGGCCGCGGCACATTCAGAAACGACTGCATCGCGTCTCGCACCGCTTCCGGTGCATCGGAGAAGGGGACATGCCCCGCATCAGGCACCAGCACCACGGTGCTCAGGCGGATCCCGTCACCGAAGACTCTGGCCATGCTCGGGTCGGTCACGCGGTCTTCGTCCCCATAGAGCACGAGTGTTGGTGCGAGCACGCCGCCGAGCTGGCCATCCAACCCACCCTCGAGGAAGGGCCGAAGTGCCGCAACGATCCTCAGCGTCGCGGGGCGCAAGCGTTGCGCACGCTCGACCATCGCCGCCAGCAACGGCTCGGGCACCGGGGGCGGCCGCTTGAAGACGAGGCCCATGATGCGCACCAGATCATCGCGCGATTGGATGTCGAGCGGGTTCGCGCCCGTGTCGGCAAGCTTCATGAAGTCGTTGCGAACCGGCGGGCTCACGCCTGCGGGCGCAAGGAGCACCATGCGTTCCACCCGTTCTGGGTGCGCGATCGCATAGGCCGTGGCCAGCGCGCCACCCATGCTCGTTCCACCAAGATCCATCCGCTCGATGCCCATCGCCGCGCGCAGCAGATCGATCTGCTCGACGTACCACGCGGCGTCCGGCGTCACGCCATCAGGCAGCGGATGGTCGCCGAACCCCGGCAGGTCGGGCGCGATCACACGCTGCTCCGGGCGCATGGCGGCCACAAGCGTCATGGCCTCCTTGCTGGTACCGAACCCGTGCAGCAGCAGCAGCGGGGGCAGCGCCGGCGCACTTCCATCGGCGGCTCGCTCCATCACGGGCCAGGCCTGTTCTCCAACAAGAACGGTGGACGTCTCCAGGCCGAATGCCATCCCGCCCAGCCGCCGAACGGTCCATTCGAACCCGGCTGGCCAGTTCCAGAGTGCCACCAGCCCTACGACGAGGGCCAAGACCGGTGACAGCACCGCGATGAGCACCTTGCGACGCATGGATCCATCCTAGGGGTCGTCGCACCGACTGGTTCGAGCTCGACCCGAGGAGCACTAGGATTGCCCTCATGGGATGGCGTTTCCGTCGAAGCATCGGACGTGGTCCGTTCCGCATCAACCTTTCGAAGGCGGGGCTCGGCTGGAGCTTCGGTCGCCGCGGGGCGCGTGTCGGGGTCGATGCCAAGGGTCGAAGGCGCTGGACCCTCGGCATTCCCGGAACGGGGTTGAGCTACCAGAAGGGGTGCTTGGTCCCCATCGTGGTCGCGCTGACAGCCGCCGGATCAGCGGTTGCGCTCGTCCGTGCCCTTGCCTGAACTGGACTGCGGCAGGTGTGCTTCCCAACCTGCACCGATCAGGGCATCCGCCTGCGCACTGAATCGCTCCGGCACGGGCATGATCACGGTGGTGCGCTCGCCGGTCGCGGGATGGTCGAAGGCGATCGAGTGCGCATGAAGGAAAAGCGTCACGGCCTTGTCGCGAAGCGCGCTCGTGTTGGGCGGCAGAAGGCTTCGATACACACGGTCGCCGAGCACCGGCGCCCCGAGCCACGCCAAGTGCGCGCGGATCTGGTGCAGTCGACCGGTCTCAATCGAGATCGAGAGCAAGGCGTGGTCAGCCTTGGCCGCAATCGTCGTCCAGTGCGTGATCGCCGGCTCGCCAGCCGTGGCGATCACGCTGACCTTGGTGCCGCCGCGCAGCGTTTCGGCGAGCGGCTGCCGGCAGCTTCCATCCTTCCGCGGCAGTCGCCCCTGCACGATCGCCAGGTACGACTTGCTGATGGTGCGCCGCTCGAACTGCCGCCGGATCCCGTCATACGCCGCAGCCGTGCGTGCCACGATCACGCATCCGCTCGTTTCCCGGTCCAGCCGATGCAGCAGCCCCCAATCCCGGTCGTGACCGAGCCGCTCCAGCGTTCGGCCGTCCTGTGCGAACAGGGCATTCATCAGCGTGTCCCGCTGATGACCCACGCCTGGTTGCGTGGGCATGCCAGCGGGCTTGGCAGCCACCATCACCTGCTCGTCCTGCATGAGCAGGTGCACGTCGAGGGCCGGGTTGGCGACCGGGGGCGGTGGCATGCCGCTATCTTCGCGCAAAGCGCCCTTGAGCGCACGACCATCCATGCCGCACACGATCCACCCTCGGCTCGCCGCGTTCGGCGAGAGCATCTTCACGACCATGAGTCGGCTCGCCACGGAGCACAAGGCGGTGAACCTTGGCCAGGGGTTTCCTGATTTCGATGCCCCCGAGGTGGTCAAGCGCGCGGCGATCGCCGCGATCGAAGCGGGCCACAGCCAGTACGCGCGCGCGGCGGGCCTGCCGCATACGGTCGAGCGGATCAGCGAGCGGATGCGAGCCACCCACGGCTTTGCCCCCGATCCGATGGCCGAGATCACGCTCTGCGCAGGCTGCTGCGAGGCTCTGACGGCCACGATCATCGGGTTGTGTGGCGTGGGAGACGAGGTGATCCTGCTCGATCCGTGCTACGACTCCTACGCCGCTGCGGTGGCTATGGCCGGTGCGACGGCGGTTCGGGTCCCCATGCAGGCTCCCGGCTTCCGCATCGAGCGCGATGCGATGGCGCGGGCCATCACGCCACGAACCAAGCTGATCCTGCTGAATTCGCCGCACAACCCCACCGGCCGGATCGCGACGGACGAGGAACTTCGCATCGTTGCGGACCTGGCCATCGCACACGACCTGGTTGTCATGAGCGACGAGGTGTACGAGGAGATCCGCTTCACGGCACCGCACCGTTCGATCGCCTGCCTGCCCGGCATGCGCGAGCGCACCGTCATCGTGACGAGCATGGGCAAGACCTTTTCGGTGACCGGCTGGCGCCTGGGTTGGGCCGTCGCTCCCGCGCCACTCACGGCTGCCGTACGCGCGACGCATCAGTTCCTGACCTTCTGCGCGCCCACACCGTTCGTGCACGCGGCGGCGGTGGCCATCGACACCCTGAGCGATCCCAACGGGTACGCGGCCGAGCTTCGCCGTGACTACACCACGCGCCGGGCCATCATGCATCGTGAGCTCTCAAGCGCAGGGCTCGATCCACTCTGGCCCGAAGGGGCGTACTTCATGCTCGCGAGCGTCGAGCCGTGGGGGTTCACGGATGATGTCGAGGCTGCGACCACGCTCGTCCGCGAAGCAGGCGTCGCCGCGATCCCGTGCTCGGCGTTCTATGACGCCACGCACGCGGAGCGCCGCTACCTGCGCTTTGCCTTCTGCAAGCAGGAGGCCACGATGCTCGAAGCAGGGCGCCGACTTCGGGCGTGGGCATCGAAGCGCGGCTTGGCCTGATGGGTTATCGCACCAAGTGAGCCGGCCGAAGCGGGTGCGGTGCAGGCGGCCTGGATGGTCACAACCCGAGAGGGGCTTGCAC
>JAGWXC010000222.1 GCA_018970045.1 Planctomycetota bacterium
GAGCGCAGGGCATGCAGACCATGCTGCGTCGCAACCTGCAGGGCGCGCTTGACCTTCGCAAGCTCGAGCTCGATGCGCAGCGCGAGTTCGACCTCACCGCACCGCAGACGCCCTGATGGGGGCACTCATGCCGGCGCGGCGACCTCGTCCGTGATGGGCGCCGCCCAACGTCGGCTGCGGGACCATGCGGCCGCGCGCGGCCTTGACCAACGTTGGCTGCCCGATCACTCGCCCGCGCGCTGGCGCAGGTTGTCGAGCACGTTCATGAAGTTGATGTAGGCGTCGTACGGGCTGTCGTACGGACTGAAGTACTTGTGCACGTCGCCGTCGGCCCAGTACTTCGTGCACATGTAGTAGAGGTGATCGCTGGTCGTGAGCTTGCGCCAGTCCTCAAGGATGTACGGATCGCCCTCGGCATGACGTCGGCGCACCGCCGGCTCGAGCCGGTAGAGCTCGGCGGCGGCGTTGTCCTGCAGCGGGTTGCCGAGCCACGCGCTCAGGTCGCGCTCGCTGTCGGCCCACGACATCGGCCGCTCCACGTCGTAGGTGCCGACGGGGGAGTGCATCGCGGTGACCTGGCTCGGCGTCAGGAAGCCGTTCTGGCCGGGGTTCACGTCGAACACCTTCTCGGGCAGCGCATCGAGGAAGCCGAAGATCCCGGTTTCCGCCCACTGGTGCTCGCCGAAGGTCTCGTAGTCCATGAAGAGGTTCACGACGTGCCCATCGCCGTTGACCTGGTTCACCCACTGGGCGAAGCGCTCGGCGGAGAGCGGCCACTCGCGCCAGTTCCGGTCGCCGAACCGGAACGCAATGTCGTCGCTGAGCCGGTAGTTCTTCAGCAGCAGTCGTGGCGATGCAGCGCCTTCGGGAATCGATCGGGGCGGCGGTGCATAGACGTGGTTGGGGCTGCGCGCACCAAGGTGCCGATCCAGGCCCTCGCACAGGATCGTGCGGTGCCTGCCCATCCAGGCGATGTGCCCCGCCAGCTCGTTCAGGTAGATCAACTCCGTGTTGCGGAACGTGGTCGGCTGCTGACCGAAGAGCCGCTGGATGCGGGCTTCCTGCAGCGCGACCTGCTCATTGAACTCCGCGCGGGAGAAGAGGAAGGACAGCGAGTGGTGGCTCGTCTCCGCAATGAACTCGCAGGCGCCGGTGGCGCCGAGCTCCTGGAAGAGGCCGATCACGTCCGGCGCCCACTGCTCGAGCTGCTCGAGCACCACGCCGCTGAGCGAAAAGCTCACGCGGAAGCGGCGATCGTGGCGTTTGACAAGGTCCAGCAGCAAGCGCGTCGTGGGCCGATAGCACTTGTCCGCAACCTTCAGCAGGATCTCGCGGTTCTTCTCGTTGTCGAAGTAGAAGGGATCCGTGTCGAACACGGAGTAGCTGCGCAGCCGGAACGGCTGGTGCACCTGGAAGTAGAAGCACACGGCTGCCATGGGCGGCCGAGTCTACGCCCGCCCGGTTTGGGTGGCTGCGGCCGGGTTCCCTACACTCCGCCCATGACCACGCTCGCCACGCCAGCGCCCGCCACCGTCGCCGTCCCGCTGCTTGATCTCAAGCCCCAGTACCAGGCCATCAAGGCCGAGATCGAGCCGGTCGTCTGCAAGGTGATGGAGAGCCAGATGTTCATCCTCGGCCCCGAGGTCGAGGCCTTCGAGCGCGAGATCGCCGAGTACTGCGGCATGAAGCACGCGATCGGCTGCACCAGCGGCAGCGATGCGCTGCTGCTCGCGCTCATGGCGATCGGCGCGAAGCCCGGCGACGAGGTGCTCTGCCCGAGCTACACCTTCTTCGCCACTGGTGGCGCGATCGCTCGGCTGGGCGTCAAGCCGGTGTACGTCGACATCGACCCGGCTACCTACAACATGTGCCCGAAGCTCACCGCCGCCGCGGCCGCCAAGTGCCGGCGTCTCAAGGCCATCATGCCGGTGCACCTCTACGGCCAGTCGGCCGATGTCGATGCCTTCCTCGCGCTGGGCAAGCAGCTCGGCGTGCCGGTCATCGAGGACTGCGCGCAGGCCATCGGCACGCGCGACGTGACCGGCGCCATGGTCGGTTCGCGCTGCGCGATCGGTACGTGGAGCTTCTTCCCCACCAAGAACCTCGGGTGCTTCGGCGATGGCGGCCTCTGCGGCTGCAATTGCCCGCACCTGGACGAGATGATGCGCATGCTGCGCGTGCACGGCAGCAAGGTGCGCTACTACCACAAGCACGTCGGCATGAACGGTCGCCTCGATGCGCTCCAGGCCGCCGTGCTGCGCATCAAGCTGCGCCACCTCGAGTCGTGGCACGCCGGTCGCGCTCGCAACGCGGCGTTCTACGACGCTGCCTTCTCGAAGGCCGGCGCCATGGACACGCGCCACGGCTGGGAAGCCGGCGGGCTCGCGCTGCGATTCCCGTACGCGCTGCCCGCGCCTGCGCGCCACGTCTACAACCAGTACGTGATTCGCGTGCCGGCTGAGCGTCGCGATGCGCTGCGTTCGTTCCTCGCCGAGCGCAAGATCGGCTCCGAGATCTATTACCCGGTGCCGCTGCACCTGCAGGAGTGCTTCGAGTACCTCGGGCAGGGGCCCGGTTCGCTGCCAGTCTCCGAAGCCTGCGCGCTCGAAACGATCGCGCTCCCCATCTTCCCTGAACTCAAGCAGGAGCAGCTGCAGGCCGTGGTCGACGGCATCCTGGCGTTCCTGCGCGCCTGAATCGTCTGGCCGCGCCATGCGGCCCCCAAGGTCCTGAAATCATCGGCGCGCCCCGTCCACCGCGGGGCGCGCTGCATTTTTGACCCCGCAGCTTGCACGCCCGCGGCCCGAATCCGACCCTTGGTCTTGGAGGGACGGAAAGGGAGCTGGAGGGACGGAAAGGGAATCTGCGGGAAAACGGGCAGGTCCACGAAAGTGGCCCGCCCAAGGGAACGATCAGGAGGCTGCCATGAACGACTCAACCAACAACCACGGCAGCACTGGCACGACGCAGCAGGACGCCCGAGGGCGCTTGGAGGGAGCGCCCTTGGGCGTCCGTTGCGTCACGCCACGCGGTTGGACCGCACGACTCGGGCCGCGCCCGAGCGATGTGGATGCGTTCGAAGCCTGCGCCGATGCGGACGATCCGCGACGCGCACCGGCGTGCACCGTCGAGGTGCACTGGCATGACCTCGCTGATCCCACGGAGGCCGACCACGGCGCGAGCACCGAGTGTGCCCAGGAATCCCTGGCCAGCTGCGTGTTGCGCGTGGTCGACCTTCTGCATTCGTTCGCCACCACGCACGATGTCCGGCTGCGTGCCGAAATCGATGCGAGTGCGCGATGCACGCCCGCCGGTCCGCTCGCCACGGTGCTCTTCAGCGCCGTGCGCCATGCGATCGAGGCGGCGTCGGGTCCTGCGGCGGCACATCCCATCGAAGGCCACGAGGTCTCGGTGTGCGTGCGCGCCGATGGACACAGCGCCTTCGTGCATGTCATGGACAACTCAGCCGATGCGCAGTCGGCCGACTCGGTGATGCTCGGTCACAGCATGGGCCTGTGCCGCGGCATCGTGGAGCGGCTCGG
>JAGWXC010000223.1 GCA_018970045.1 Planctomycetota bacterium
GGCTTGATCATCGAGGTGCTGAACCGTCTCGATCGCGCAGGGATCGAGGCAGTGAAGACGGAGAATCTGTACTTGTTTGACGGCCAGCGGGGCTTTTCCCTTGGCCAGGGCGAGTGACCCCTCACCGGGAACCCTTTGCTCGGTGCGTCCCGGGCCTTCACCGTGGCCCGGAGGCGCTCCTGCACCACACCGTGCCCCGGCCCTTGAGGTTGTCGCATCGTATGATACAATTCGGCCATGCTCACGATTTCGCTGGCCAGTCCAGTGCCCATCCACGACCAACTCGTGGCCGGGCTGCGCGGGCTCATCGCCTCGGGCGCACTCGCCAAGGGCGATGAACTCCCGCCCGTCCGGCAGCTGGCGGCCGACCTCGGCATCAACCTGAACACCGTCGCGCGCGCCTACCGCGACCTGACCGATGCCGGCCTGCTCGCTTCGGTGCGCGGCCGCGGCACGGTCGTCATCGCCACGATCGAGCGCGCCACCGGGCCCAAGGCCGAGGAACGCAAGCGCATCGAACACGGCATCACCGCCGCGTTCCACGACGCCAAGATCGCAGGCCTGCCCCGCGAGACGGTCGAGGCCATCGTGCGCCGACAGATCGAGCACCTCTGGAAGACCCACTGAACCCTGAATGATCCACCGCGAGGTAGCCCCCCGCGCCCCAAGGAGCACACCATGAACGCCCCTGCCCTCACCATCACCCAACTCAGCATGCTGGCCTTCGCGCCCATCATGATCCTGCTGCCGCTTGCCATGGCGCTGCTGATGCCCAGCCGCGCCACCAGCGATGCAGACCGCACGCTGATCCGGCGCCGTCTGCTGATCCTCGGCGTCGCCACATCGGTCGCGGTGGCGATCTGGGCTGGCTTCTTCCTGGCAAGCTTTCGCCTTGACTGGGCCCGTGGGGTCGCCGAGTTCTGCTGGCTCCTCAACTTCCCGCTTCTGGCCGGATTCGCGTGGCCGGTCTTTCGGCTCAAGCACCCTGCGATCGACAACACGACCTTTGCCGCGACCACGGCAACCGGCACCACCCGTACGGCATCGCTCGTCAACCGCGAACGGCAGAGCCCGGTCACGCGGGGCATGTGGATGCTGGCCATCGCCGCGTCCCTTGCCGGCCCCATCGCGATCGGTGCACGCGCCTTTTGGCTCTTCCCCCTGCCGACTGGCGAAGCCGCCACATCGTTCATGCAAAGCAGCGACCACCTTGTGTGGTCGCTCTTCCTGGCGCTTTCCATGCTCGCACTCCTCGAGCTCCTCGTGCTGCCGCGCATCCTTCGCTCCATGCTGACCGAGCCCGAGCCGATGGATGCAGCTGGCTCGACCGAGCTCGCCGAGCTCTACGCACGGCAGCGCCGTCGCCGCGTGCTCGGCATGTTCTGGCTCCTGGGCGTGGCGGCACCGCTCTTCATGAGTTCGCTGTACGCCCTCGTCTCATGGCTCCCCGCGAATGGGGCGACGCTCGGCATCATCGGCGGTGTCGGCGGCTCGCTGCTGGGCATCGTCGGTGCCATCTTCGGCATGACCATGTCGGCCGAGCGCATGAAGATCGCCCAGGTGCGGGCGCGGCTTGAGCGTTCAGCCACCGCTGCGCGGGGATGAAGCGGCCCCGGCACCCACCAGCGCCTCGGCGAACGCGCGCCCGATCGGAGCCAGGATCTTGGCCGCACCGAGGTAGTGATAGCCCCCGTTCGAGGCACCCTCGAGTCGCTTGCGTTCCTCGGGCGTGAAGTCCGCCTCGGGATCCTTCGATCGCTCACGACGCTCCATCAGGCGCTCGAGGTCGTCATCCCAGAACGGCGCCGTCTCGATGGTGATGACGTTGCCCTTGAACTCATCACGCATCGCTGGCTTGCGCTGAGCGCTACGGAAGTTCCGCATGGGCGCCTCAGTGTCGCCTCGCATGCCATCAATCCCCATGACGCCGATGACGAATGGCATGCGCGGCGCCGAGAGATCCTGGCGGACGTCGCGAATGAACTGGCAGAGGAGCTCCGCGTACTGGTCGTACCCCCCTTCCGCCTGCTGCTCGGGATACACGCCACCGTCCACGTAGTCGTTGAAGCCCTGGAACCAGACGAAACCCGCCAGTTCGAAGCCCCGCGCCGCATCGAAGCCCGGCACCACCCGCGGCAGATCCGCGAGCACCATCTTCACGTGCGCGATCATCGCCCGGTAGTACTCGCCGGTCGCCGCGATCTTCTCAGCCTCGAGCTTCTGCACGTCCTCGCCGCGGGCCACGCGCTCGGCGCGTTCATCCGCGCGCCACACGAACGGCCCGGCGCTTGGTGGCCGGAAGTCGGTGTGCAGGCTTCGACCGCCCCACGCGGTCTTGATGATGAGCACGGGGCCATCGACGGCCTGCTCCATCGTGATGCCGAAGGTGAACTCGGGTCCGATCTTCTCCTCGGGTGCGCCGAACCCGGCCGTCAAGGCACCCTTGGCCTCGGTCCGATCGGAGTACGCATCGCCCAGGCAACCCACCGACGAGATCCAGGTGCGCTCGCACACACGCGGTGCACCATCGGGAGCACGCATCGCCTTGAGCAATGGTGCGGTCTTCGGGTCGTCGGCCATCGCATCGAAGGTCGAGATCGCTGCATGACCCTGCATGTTCGATTGCCCTGCGAGGATGAACACCTTCAGGGGGCCCGCTGCACGTGCGGCCGTGGCAGGCTGCGTGGGCGCAACGCTGCGACCCGTGATGACCAGGCTTCGCCGGGGAATCTGCAGCATGAACGCCGTCACCGCCGACGCCGTCATGCGCGCATCGGCGCCGTAGCCGGCGTTGTCACGGTTGGGCTGGTAGTAGAAGCTCCCGTCGGTGCACTGTGCGAGCGCGAACCACCAGCGATTCGCATCCATCAGAGCGCGAAAGCTCGCCGGATCGACGCTCGCCCCGAGCGCCGTGTAGCCCATGCCCATCGGGGGCGACCCGTGCGTGTCGGGAAAGCTCTGCGGGTGCGCACCGATGACGCTGGCGTGCCATCGTGCGCTGTCACGGTAGGCCGCTCCCTGATACGGGCTCATCGCATTGGCGATGGCAGCCGCACCAGTGCGCCCCATGTCGGCCCACCCATCATCACGACCACCGACGCCGTCGCCGTACCACACGTAACCGTTCTTGCCGCTGCCGCGACGCAGGAACGCGTACGCGGCATCGTGCCGGGTGCGGTCGATCTCGATGCCGCAGCGAGCCATCATCGAATAGGCCAGCGCACCCTGCGCCGTGATCATCGCGATGGGGCCGTAGCCCTCGAAGCCCGGATTGTGCCCCCAGCCGCCGTGCGAGTTGAGTGGCCCCTTCGGGAAGCTGTCCGGGTGCGACTCCTTCGCGCGCGGATTGATCTGTGACATGTCCAGATACTGCCCCGCGGCGATGAAGTCGTGGATCTCCTGCAGTTCCGGGAGCACCCATGCGGCGCGCGTGGCGAGGTAGTACTCGCTGAGCACCAGCGCAGCGCCCATGTAGGTCCAGTTGGGCAGCGCGTCGCGCGCC
>JAGWXC010000224.1 GCA_018970045.1 Planctomycetota bacterium
CCTGATGGATCTTGCCGGCCGACTTGTAGGCCGAGCGTTTCGCTACGTACTCCTCAGGCGAGATGGCCAGGTCGGGCTGCTGCCCGGCGGCGTGCTGGGCGTGGAGCCGACAGAGGAACGGCACGCACCAGCCGCAGCCCGTGCCGGCCTGCAGGCATTGGCTCAGCTGACTGGGCACGGCTGGCTGCTCGCGCTCCATGAAGGTCGTGAGCTTGTGGAGGCTCACCTTGAAGCAGACGCACACGTGGTCATGCTGGTCCATGTCGACGGTCCTTTCAGGTGCTGAGCACCGCTTGGGTCACGATCACTCGGCCTTCGAGGCACGGCCCGATGAAGCGGTCGTTGCGGAAGGGGCGGGCTTCCTGCTGGTCGAGATCGATGGTCAGTTCGAGGGTTGCCAAGCCGCGCACGCTCGCGCGCCGGCCCGCGATCGTGACGCCGCGCCACGACTTCGCCGCAGCACCTGCAAGCTCGATCGTGCAGGGGCCGAGTTCGCGGCCGGCATCATCGAGGACGACCGCCTGGATGAGGATGCGGCCGCTGCGCGCGGACATGGCCTCGACGAGGCGCACGGACCAGGTCACTTCGCGCCGCATGGAACGTGCCGTCGTCGCCGTCCATGACTTGAGTTCGCGTTGGTAGGACGCCCGTTCCTTGGGGTCGCTCGATCCGGCGCGCGTGCCGAAATCCTCGCGCAGGCGGACGCGCACAGCGTTGAGCATGGCCTCCGGCGAGACGAACTGTGCAGCGGCGGCATCGTTCGCGGGCGCGGGCGCACTGGGCGCTGGAGGCGCCACTGGAGCGGGTTCCGCGGGCGGCATGAGAGGGTCCGCCGGAGCAGGCTCGAGCGGTTCAGGCGGCGTGGGCTGGAGCGGATCGGTCGATGGCGGCGCTTCGGCTGGAGCGGGCTCGGGCATCGGCTCAGGTGCCGGCACTCGCTCGCCCTTGCGTTCACACTCGGCGAGCTTGGCCTCGAGGTCGGTGACCTTGGCGGCCAGGACCTGCAGATCGATGTCCTTTCGGCGCACCTGCTCCTTGAGGGCGTCGATCTGACGCTGCAGGTCGTTGTCGACCTGTGCGGCAGCGTGCGGCGCGCCGAGCATGGCGACGGCGGCGAACAGCAAGGCGATGGCTCGCGTCATGATCATCGAGGAGTATCCTTCCGGACAGGAGCGTACTGCCATGGACCTGATCGATCGCATCGTCCGTCGCTGCCAGGGTCGCTACGCCATCCAGGCGTGGGCGCGCGCGTTCCTCTGGGCGCTGCTCGTGGCGAGCGTGCTGCCAGTGCTTTGGGTGGTCGTGGCCAAGATCGTGGGTGATCGCTGGGATGCAGCGGGTGATCCGCAGTGGCTGGCACTCGTGAGCGTGGCGGCACTCGTGGGTGCCGGCATCGCCGCGCTCGTCATGCGCGATCGCACGCCATCGCCCGTGGCCATGGCCAGCGTCATCGATGCGCAACTCGATCTGAAGGATCGCCTGTCGACGGCGCTTGCCGTGCGTGACCGCCAGGATCCCTTTGCGCAGGCCGCCGTGCAGGATGCGATGCACCTGGCTGATGAGCGCGGTCTGTTGAACCTGTGGCGCCGAGCGCTGCCCTTCAAGCTGCCTCGGCTGTGGTGGGGTGGCCCGAGCGCGCTGGCGCTCGCGTGGCTGCTGTTCATGGTGGTCCCCGCGTGGTCGATCGCTCAGGCCGATGCGGCCGCGACGGATCCGGGCAGCCAGTCGCGCGTCGACTCGATGAAGGAGCGTCTTGAAGCGGTCGTGAAGACCGTGACCGATGATCCGCGCCTGAGCGAGGAAATGGCTGCCGAGATCCGCCGCGCGAACGAGGCGCTCGAAGGCCAGGACGACAAGACCTTGGCCGAGAAGGAGCGCGAGCTCGCCAAGCGCCTGACCGAGATGGCGCAGAAGCTCGAGGCGCTCAAGGAGAACGCTCAGTCCAAGGGCATGGAGCAGACCAAGGATGCGCTCGCGACCCTCGAGGTGCCCAAGGACAGCGCCGTTGCACCGCTCACCGAGGCGCTCAAGCAGGGCGACATCGCCGCCGCGAAGGAGGCGATGAAGGATCTGCAGGAGAAGATGAAGGATGGCTCGATGAGCGACGCCGAGCGTGAGCAGGCGAAGAAGGATCTTGAGGCCCTGGCGAAGAAGCTGCAGGAGTTGGCCAAGGACAAGGATGCGCTGCGCAAGTCGCTGGAGGATGCGGGCCTCGATCCGAACATGGCCGACAGCCCGGAAGCGCTCAAGCGGGCGATCGAGCAATCGAAGCAGCTCAACGAGGCGCAGAAGGAACAACTCAAGCAGGCGCTCGATGCCGCGCAGCAGATGCAGCAGAACATGCAGCAGCTGAGCAACGCCTGCAAGCAGTGCCAGAACCCGGGCCAATCGGGCCAGAAGGGCCAAAAGGGCCAGAAGGGGCAGAAGGGCCAGAAGGGCGAACAAGGCAACGAGGGCCAGCAGGGCAGCCAGGACCAACCTTCCGACGGCGAGCAGGGCGAATCCGACGAGGCCAAGGATGCTGCCGCCGGCGAACCCAGTGAACTGTTGGACGACATGGAGGCGCAGCAGCAGATGGACCAGGCCAGTGAGGCCGCCGGTGGCCAGTGCAAGGGCGGCGACGGACCCGCCAAACTTGCGCAGGGCGGTCAAAGCGATGGCAACAGTGGCGGGGATGGCGCCGGCATGGGCAAGCGCGGCCAAGGGAGTGGTGGTCAGGCGCCCCGCGAAGTCACCAAGACCAACACCGTCAAGCGTCGGGAGAAGGTCGAGAAGGGTCAGGGGCCGATCATCGCGCGTCAGCTCGTGGAGGGCCCGGCGATCACGGGCGAGGCTGCGACGGCGCTGCAGTCCGTGGCGGGCGACGTCACGCGCAAGGCCGAGAGCGCCACGGCGGAAGACCCGGTTCCTCCGCATCTCAAGGAAGCGCATCGACGCTACTTCGGTGATGTCAAGAAGCAGATCGATCGCAAGACCAGTGGGGCTGGTCAGGGCAGCGCTGCAGGTCAGCCCGCCGGCGCGGCACCGAGCCAGGGCGGGACGAAGTGATGGCTTCGTCCATCCGTGGTGCGTTCGTCCGCTCTTGGCTGCTGTGCCTCGCCATTGTGGCGCTGGCCGCCTGCGGCAAGTCGCCTGACCTCATTGTGTACGTGAGCGCCGATGAGCAGGTGGCGCGCCCGATCATCGAATCGTTCGAGCGTGAATCAGGCCTCACGGTCGCCGTGCGCTACGACACCGAAGCCACCAAGACGACGGCGCTGGCGAGCCTGCTCAGGGCTGAGCGCGAGCGGCCTCGGGCCGATGTCTTCTGGAGCAGCGAGTGCTTCGCGGTCGCACAGCTGGCGAAGGAGGGATCCTTCGAGCCCCTCGATGCCGGCGTGTTCGGTGAGTGGCCAGCGTCGTTCCGAGACGGCGAGCGACGGTGGTTCGGGTTCAGCGCAC
>JAGWXC010000225.1 GCA_018970045.1 Planctomycetota bacterium
CAGGTCTGCGCATGCCTCTTCACCGAGGCGATGAACCCGAAGGCCGGGCTGCTCAGCGGCACGTTTTCGGCCAGCGTGAGTGCCTTCCAGTCGGGGCTCGAGGCGCTGACGATCCTGCGCGACGGTGGCTACTACGGCCCCGCCGGACGGAACGCGCGACTGCACGCGGCCTTCCGCGAGCATGCCGAGCGGCTGGTCGCTGCGCACCCGGAGTGGTTCCCGCCGGCACGGGATTCGCTGGGCCGTGCGCAGCCGTCGCTCGTCGGTGGCGTGGGCGGCATGATGCGGCTCACGCCCTTCGGCGGCGACAAGGACCGGATCATGAAGCTGCTGCACGCGATGTTCGACGAGGGCGTGATCGCGTTCATCTGCGGACACGGTCCGTACCACGTGCGCATGCTCGCACCGGTCGGGGTCATGGAGCCGGCGCACATGGAGCCGGTCTTCGAGGTCATCGAGCGAGCGTTCCGGAAGGTGGGCTGACGCCATGTTCGTGATCCGCCAAGCCACGCTCGATGACCTGCCCACGCTGCTGAAGCTCGCCAAGATGGTGCACTTCATCAACCTGCCGGCGGACAAGGACCTGCTGGCCGAGAAGATCCAGGCGAGTCGCCTGAGCTTCACGGGCAAGGAGGCCCACGCGCGCGACCGCGAGTGGATGTTCGTGCTCGAGGACACCTCGAGCGGCGCCGTGATCGGGACGAGCGCGCTCATCGGTTGCATCTCGTGGCAAGGCCACCCGCACCTCTATTTCCAGGTGCGCAAGCGCGAGCACTACAGCAAGGATCTGGGCACGGGGCAGGTGCACGTGACGATCCAGCTCGGCTCCGACGAGACGGGCGCGAGCGAAGTGGGGGGGCTCATCCTCTCGCCGGGGTACCGCGGCCATCCCGAGAAGCTCGGGGCGCTGCTGTCCCTCGTGCGGTTCCACTTCATCGGGTTGCACCGCGCCAAGTTCAGTCCGGTCATCCTGGCGGAGATGATGGGTGCGCTCGATCCGAACAGCCACACGCCGCTGTGGGAGTATCTGGGCCGGCGCTTCATCAACCTGAGCTACGCAGAGGCGGACCTCTTCAGCACCAAGAGCAAGGAGTTCATCCAGTCGCTCTTCCCCAAGAGCGAGATCTACATCAGCCTGCTGCCGCCCGAGGCCCGCAACCTGATCGGCAAGGTCGGTGATGAGACGGTGCCTGCCTTGCGCATGCTGGAAAAGCAGGGCTTCCAGGAGATGGACCACGTCGATCCCTTTGATGGCGGTCCGTACTTGCAGGCTCGACGGGACGACATCCCGCTGGTCAAGTCGACGGCGCGGCTCAAGGTCGCCTCGCTCGGGCGCGGCAACGCCGAGGCGATCGTGAGTTCGCATGACCCCGAGCACGGATTCCGGGCAGTGCGCACCCGCGTCAGCGTGACGGGAAACGCGGTGCGGCTCCCCAGGGAGGCAGCCGAGGCGCTGGGCGTGACGGTGGGCGGGACCGTGGGCGTGACGGTCCTCAAGGAACCTGGCCGTGGAACGCGGCTCGCCAAGGCGGCACGATCCGGTGTGGGCCGTGCGAAGGGCGCGGGGGGCGGGGGCCCCAAGCCCGGCAAGTCCAAGGCCAAGCGGCGCTGATCCATGAGGCCCGCCAACCTGATCGATGGTCGCTGGCAACCGCTTGACGCGGAGCGAGCCGATGTCACGAGCGTGAATCCCGCGCGACCTGAAGAGATCGTGTGGAGCGCGCGAGCGTCGACGGATGCGGTGGAGGCGGCGATCATCGCCGCACGCCGCGCACTGCCCGCCTGGCGCATGGCTGGTGCCGAGGCGAGGGCCAGCGCGCTCAAGCGGTTCGCTGCGGTCGTGACGGCGCGTGCCGAGGACATTGCGCGCGCGATTACGAGCGAGATGGGCAAGACCCTGTCCGAAAGCCGGCTGGAGGCCAAGCTCCTCGCCGACAAGGTCACGATCACCCTCGGCGAGACGTGTCAGTCGCGCGTGCGTCCGTGGGAGTTCGCCGTTGCGCCCACGCGAGTGGGGCGCTGCAGCTTCCGGTCGCATGGGGTGATGGCGGTGCTTGGTCCATTCAATTTTCCGGCACATCTTCCGAATGGCCATTGGGTACCGGCGCTGCTCTTGGGGAATACGATCATCTTCAAGCCCAGCGAGCGCACGCCGCTCGTGGGCCAGATCATGGCCGAGTGCATGGAGGCGGCGAACCTGCCGCCGGGCGTCTTCAACCTCGTGCAGGGCGGGCCATCGGTGGCCAAGGCGCTGGTGGCGCATGAGGGGCTCGACGGGATCCTGTTCACTGGATCGTGGCCGGTGGGCCGCAGCATCACGCAGGCCAACCTCGATCGGCCGGGACGCTTGCTCGCGCTGGAGATGGGCGGCAGCAATGCGGCGATCGTGCTCGATGATGCGCACCGGCGGCAGGCGGTGCTGGAGTGCGTGCGCGCATCCTTCGCCACGACTGGGCAGCGCTGCACGTGCACGCGCCGCATTGTGGTGCACGAGGCCGCAGCGCCGTGGTTCGTGCCTGCCTTCTGCCGCATGGCGAGCACACTGCTGGTTGGCGACGGCTCGGGTCCGGCACCGGCCTTCATGGGCCCCCTGGTGAGCGAGGGCGCTCGACGGGCGGCGCTCGAGTTCCAGTCCGCCGCGGCTGCACGTGGCGCGTCGATCCTGCTTCGTGCCGCCGCGCTCGATCGTCCTGGCTGGTTCATCACGCCAGGCGTCTTGCAGTGGCCCCGAATGACCCTGGAGCAGGACGGCGAGGTCTTCGCGCCGATCGTGCAGCTCGCCGTGGCCGCCAACGATGACGATGCGCTGGAGCAAGCGAACGCCTCGCGATTCGGCTTGGCGGCGAGCGTGTTCACGGCGAGCCGGTCGCGGTGGGAGGCACTCTGCCCGCGTCTTGAGGCTGGATGCGTCAACTGGAACGTGGGCACTGCCGGCGCGAGCAGCGCGCTGCCGTTCGGCGGCCTTGGCCTGAGTGGCAACCATCGCCCGGCCGCCGCGTTCAGCGTGGATTCGTGCGCGGCCCCGATCGCGCACCTTGAAGAATCAAGCGATGCCGCAGCGGTACCCGATGGCGCCCTGTGGGATGACACCTGGCTGGGTTGACGCCCCGCCGCCGACGAGGAGCACTCCATGCCGACCGATCTGCCCAGTGGACGCGAGCGACCCAGGTTCAGCGGCCTGCCGACCTTCATGCGTCTGCCAGAGCTCGATCGCGTACGCGCCGAGCACCAGCCCGTCGAGTGGTGCATCTACGGCGTGCCTTTCGATGGGGGGACGACCTATCACCCCGGCGCCCGCTTCGGGCCTCGTGCGGTGCGTGAGGCGAGCCAGTACGTGAAGCCCTGCAGCCCCGAGCTGGGCATCGATCTTGCGCAGCGCTTCAGCATGGCGGATGCGGGCGACAGTCCGGTGGCGCCGTACTCGTGTGCGGACAATGTGG
>JAGWXC010000226.1 GCA_018970045.1 Planctomycetota bacterium
GCCAGGCGCTTGCCCTTCACGCCACCGAGTTCCTGCTCGATCTTGCCCCAGAAGTGCGACCGCTGGTCCTGGTTGACCTCATGCACCGAGGCGTTGAGCTTGCAGTCGAATCCCACGGCGCGGCCCATGCCCACCACGGCCTGCGTGTCCTTGGGGAAGCACGATCCGCCGTAGCCCAGGCCCGGATAGAGGAACTGGTTGCCGATGCGCTTGTCGGCGCACATGCCCTCGCGCACGCTCGCGATGTTCGCGCCGTAGAGCTCGGCCAGGTTGGCGATCTCGTTGATGAAGCTGATCTTGCAGGCCAGCATGGCGTTGCTGGCGTACTTGACCATCTCGGCACTGCGGACATCCATGAAGAAGATCGGGTTGCCCTGACGCACGAACGGCTCGTAGAGCGCGCGAAGCACCTCCTCGGCCTTCTCGCTCTCGACGCCGCAGACCACGCGGTCGGGCCGCATGAAGTCGTTGATCGCATCGCCTTCCTTGAGGAACTCGGGGTTGTCGGCGATGTGGAAGGGGACCTTGGTCTTGGCGCGGATCGCGTCGCGCACCTTGTGGCTCGTGCCCACGGGCACGGTGCTCTTCACGATGACCAGCTTGTCGTTGCCCTTCGAGCCCAGCGCCTCGAGCGCATCGCCGATGTCGTTGGCCACACGCAGCACGTACTGCAGGTCGGCGCTGCCATCCTTGTCGCTCGGCGTCCCGACGCAAATGAAGATCGCCTTCGCGTCGCGATAGGCCTCGGCCTTGTCGAGGGTGAAGTGCAGGCGGCCGGACTTGATGTTGCGCTCGAGCATCTCGCTCAGGCCCGGCTCGTAGATCGGGCTCTCGCCGCGCTTGAGGGTCTCGATCTTGCGCGGATCCACATCGAGGCACGTCACGTCGTTGCCCATGTCAGCGAAGCACGCACCCGTGACCAGACCGACGTAACCCGTACCGACCATCGTGACCTTCATGCTGTATCTCCTTAAGGGGAAGTTGAGTCTACGCCGCAGGTCATCGAGCGGCGGGTGCGCCCTCGCGCGCCAGCAGCCATCGCTTCAGCCGAAGGGCCCATGATGCATCCCCGACCGACGCACCTTCGCCCATGAATCCACCGAGACCCGACGAGGCCACCACGCGGTGGCAGGGCACCAACGGTGCCAGGCGATTGCGCGCCATCGCCTGCGCAGCGGCGCGCGCCGCGGCGGGGCGACCGGCCATCGCGGCAAGCCCGGCGTACGTCACCGTGGCACCGGGCGCGATCGAGCACGCGGCCATCCAGCACGCGCGGTGGAAGGCCGGTCCGGTTGGGAGCTCGCTCGGCACCGTCCGCGGATCGGCAAGCCATCGATCGATCCCGCGGATCACCTCCGCCAGCATCAGGTCGTGGTCCCCGGACAACGATCGATGGTCATCGCTCGGCGCGGCCGCCATGCCCGGTGGTGCGAGTCCGCCGGGCTCGACCCACGCCGTGCACGGCCCGCGCGCATCACAACCGGCCAGCAGGTCAGCGGGGCCAAGTCGCCATCGTTTCACGCGCCGAGCATACGAGCGACCGCGCTACGATCAGGTCATGACGCCAGCCACCGCCGTGCCAGCCGTGTCCGACGCCGCTGATCCCATGGGAGCCGCCCTGCTCGACATGCTCCGTGGCCACGATCCCGAGGTGGCGACCATCCTCTCGGGTGAGCGTGACCGCCAGGAGACGACGCTTGAGCTCATCGCCAGCGAGAACCACGTCAGCACCGTCGTCATGCACACGGCTGGCAGCTGGATGACCAACAAGTACGCCGAGGGCTACCCGGGCAAGCGTTACTACGGTGGCTGCGAATGGCATGACCAGGTCGAGGACTTGGCTCGGGAGCGTGCCAAGCGCCTTTTCGGCTGCGGGTTCGCGAACGTGCAGCCGCACTGCGGCGCCAACGCCAACATCGCGGCCTTCATGGCGCTGATGAACCCCGGCGACACCGTGCTCAGCCTGCCGATCAAGTCGGGCGGTCACCTGTCGCACGGCCTCAAGCCCAACTTCAGCGGCACCTTCTATTCGATCGTCGAATACAACCTCGACGAGCGGACCGAGCTGCTCGATTACGACCAGATCGAGCGCCTGGCCAAGGAACACAAGCCCAAGGTCATCATCTGCGGCTACTCGGCGTACCCGCGCACGATCGACTTCGCGCGCTTCCGCGCGATCGCCGACTCGGTGGGGGCGTACCTCATGGCCGATGTCGCGCACATCGCGGGCCTGTGCGCCACCGGCGTGCATCCGTCGCCCTTCCCGCATGCGCACGTGGTCACCACGACCACCCACAAGACCCTGCGTGGTCCGCGCGGCGGCCTCATCATGACCAACGACGCCGACCTGGCGACCAAGCTCGATCGCAAGGTGTTCCCGGGCAGTCAGGGCGGCCCGCTCATGCACATCATCGCGGCCAAGGCCGTTGCCTTCGGTGAGGCGCTGAAGCCCGAGTTCAAGGGCTATTGCCGGCAGGTCGTCGCCAACGCGCAGGCGCTGGCCAAGGCGCTCACCGAGCGCAACTACCGGTTGTGCACCGGCGGCACCGACAACCACCTCATGCTCGTCGACCTGCGCCAGCGCAGCGCGGACCTGACCGGCGCCGACGCGGAGAAGTGGCTCGAGTCCGCCGGCATCATCTGCAACAAGAACGGCATTCCGTTCGATCCACGTCCGCCGATGGTCACCAGCGGCCTGCGACTTGGCACCCCGGCGCTCACCACGCGCGGCCTCAAGGAGCGCGAGATGGTCCAAGTCGCCGACTGGCTCGACCGCGTCATGGGCGCCAAGGGCGATGCGGCCGAGTGCGCTCGCGTGCGTGAGGAGATCCGCACGTTCTGCGCCCGGTTCCCGCTTGCGGGGCACTGAGCGCGCCCCGTCGCGCGCCAGGCGATGCGGTCGTGGCCATCCAGCAACGACAGCGCCCACGGCGAGGGCCGTGGGCGCGGGTGAGGTCGTTGATCGGCGGTCCGCTCAGGCGCGGCTGGCGTACGAGCCGTCGGTCGTGTTGATGCGCACCTTCTCGCCGTTGGTGATGAACGGCGGCACACGGGTCTTCAGGCCGGTCTCCATCGTGGCTTCCTTCAGCTGGTTGGTGGCCGTCGCGCCCTTGATGCCGGGCGGCGTATCGGTGACCACCAGTTCGACCACGTTGGGCATTTCGATGCTCACCGGACGGCCGTCGCACCACAGCACGATGACTTCGGTGTCGGGCAGCATGTAGAGCGGCATGTCGCCGACCACATCTTCGGGCAGCTCATGCTGCTCGTAGTTCTGGTTGTCCATGAAGACGTGCGTCTTGCCCTGGGCGTACAGGTACTGCATCGGCCGGCGGTCGAGCTCCACCTGCTCGACTTCCTCGCCCGAGCGCAGGCGCTTGTCGATCAGGGCGCCCGAGTTCAGGTCGCGCAGCAGCACCTGCA
>JAGWXC010000227.1 GCA_018970045.1 Planctomycetota bacterium
GCTGCTGGCGCAGGCGCGCGAGCGGCTCGCTGGTTTCCTTGAACAACCCGCCACGAATCGAGGCACCCCATGATGTTCCGCTCGCCCCTGAATGCTCCGCTGCGCTCGCCTCACGATGACGATGGTGCGCCGCCGCGTGATGCACTCGATGGCTTGCTGCGCGAGTGGCACGATCGCCACCGGGCCACAGCGAGCGCCAATCGTGATCGCCTGCTCGATGCCGTGCGAGAAGATGCGCGCCTGCGGCCCTCGTTCGTGCCACGTTGGGTGCGACCGCTCTCGATCGCCGCCTCCATCGGGCTCATCGTCGTGCTGGGGCTGCTCTTCACGACCGCGACCGAGCGCACGGCGCTCGCTGATGGCATCGTGATGATGCCCGAGGCCGGTCGGCTCGATGCACTCGCGCCCGATGGCCAGCTGATCGGCCCCTGTCCCCTGCGCCACACCGATGTGCAGGCCTCGGTCGTCGGTCCGTTCGCCCGCGTCACGCTGCGCCAGCAGTACCAGAACACCTATGCGACGAAGATCGAGGCGGTCTACACCTTCCCGCTCTCGCACCGCGGCGCCGTCGACCGGATGACGATGACGATCGTGCAGCCCGATGGCGAGCGCGTGGTCGTCGGCGAAGTCCGTGAGCGCTCGATCGCCCGCGCGATGTATGAGGCTGCACGCGAGCAGGGCTATGTCGCGAGCCTGCTCGAGCAGGAGCGTCCGAACATCTTCACGCAGAGCGTGGCCAACATCGAGCCGGGCGCGCGCGTGGACATCGAGATCTCGTACGTCGAGACGCTGGTCGCCAAGGATGGGCGCTACGCCTTCGAGTACCCGACCGTGGTCGGGCCGCGCTACATCCCGGGTTCGGCGCCATCGCCGAGCCTGATGCTGCCCGGCTGCACGCCACGGCTCGGCGTGGTGCTGCTGGCGCCAGCGACAGCCGCTGCTGCCGACGGTGATGTTCCCGCATGGATGCCTTCGCTGGCGCAACTTCCTGCAGCACTTGCCGCTGCTCTTCCCATCGCCACGCCCGAGGCGATGGTCAAGCGCGATGCAGCATCGACCTGCGGCTTCACCGTCACCTACGGCAACGGCAGCCAGGAACGCTGCATGATCTTCGACGATGGCACGGGCTGGGTGAACGGCCGGTGGTTCTGCCTGCCGCATGCCAAGCCTGGTACGCCCTTCGCGAAGCCGACCACGCAGGTCCCCGATGCCGACCGCATCACGCCGATGCCCGTGCCGCCTGGCACGCGCGCCGGTCACGATCTGGGCATCACGCTCTCGATCGACGCAGGCGGCATCCCGATCACCAGCCTTCGCAGCGCGCTGCATGTCGTGCGTGACGAGGCGCTGACGGAGTCGCGGCGCAGGGTGTCCCTGGTGGATCAGCGCGAGATCCCCAACCGCGACTTCATCGTGACGTGGTCGCTGAAGGATGATGCGATTCTTGAAGCCACGGCCTCGCACTGGTCCACGCGCGCTGCGCCCGCCGGCGTGGGCACGAGCTTCGATCCAACGAGCGTGCCGGCAGCGATCGACGGTGGCTACCTCACGCTGGTGGTTGCACCGCCCGCGGCGGTCAAGCCAGCCGAAGTCCCCGCGCGCGAGCTCGTCTTCGTGCTCGACACGAGTGGCAGCATGCGTGGCTTCCCGATGGACAAGGCCAAGCAGGTCATGTCGAAGGCGATCGGCGCCATGCGACCGGCCGACACGTTCAACGTGATCACCTTCGCGGGTTCGACGCGGGTGCTCTGGCCGCAGCCCGTGCCCGCCACGGCAGCCAACATCCAGGCGGCGCAGTCCTTCGTCGATGGCCAGCAGGGTGGCGGCGGCACCGAAATGATGGAGGCGATCAACGCGGCGCTCGTCCAGCGCGCGGGCGGCGGACTCACGCCAGCGGAACTCATCGACCTGCCAGCCGATGGCCGCGAGGTGAACGTGCTCGTGCCGTACACGGCGATCGTCGATCAGGGCGGTCGCCTGCAGATCCAGGCCTCGACCACCGTCGCATTCCCCTTCACGAGCCCCGTCGAACTGCCGAGCGTGCTCAAGCCCGAGGGTGTCATGCTCTCGATGCGAGGAAGCTGGTCGACCGTCGGCGGTGAGCGCGTGCTGCAGGTTCGCGAAGCGGGCTTTGCGCCTGCAACCACCACCTCACCGATGCGCCTGTGCATCTTCCTGACCGATGGCTACGTTGGCAACGATCGCGGCATCGTCGCTGCGGTGCGTGCGAACGCCGGCACCACACGGGTCTTCAGTTTCGGCATCGGCAACAGCGTCAATCGCTGGCTGCTCGATGAGATGGCACGCGCCGGCCGCGGTGAGAGCGAGTTCGTCACGCTCGAAGCCTCGGCCGATGAAGCGGTCGAGCGGCTCACGCGCCGGATCCAGACGCCGGTCTTGGCCGATGTCTCGGTGGCGTTCGAAGGGATCGAAGCGACGGCGATCACGCCCATGCTGATCCCGGATCTCTTCGATGCCAAGCCCATCGTGGTGCATGCCCGCTATGCGCACGCCGGCAGCGGCACGGTCATCGTGCGCGGCCGGACCGGCGCCGGTCCATGGGAACGCCGCATTTCGGTGCAGCTGGCCGGCCCCGGCTCGGGCGATGCATCGGACATGCTGCCGTCGCTGTGGGCGCGCAGCCAGGTCGATGATGCACTGGCTCCTGTCCTCAAGGAACTCGAGCAGGATGCCGTGCCGGCCGACGTGCGGCGCCGCGTCACGAGCCTTGGTGAAGGCTGGCAGGTCATGACGCCCTTCACGAGCTTCGTCGCGATCGAGAAGGCGCGCGTGACCGTGGGCGGTCGAGCCTTGCTCGTGCCGGTGCCGATCGAACTGCCGCAAGGCACGCGATTCGATGGCTTCTTCGGCGAGTGGCGCGGCGGACCGGTCCCTGTGGTCGAGGGCCTGTCGCGTGGCGCGTTGGGTTCGGCAGGCGACGACCAGGATGGTCGCGAGTCCTTCGGTGCACCGCCTGATGCAGCGCCGAGTGCGCCAGCCGTCGCAGGTGCCGTGCCTGTGCCGACGAGCGCGGCTCCCGCGCAGCCGGCCGCGGTGCCCAACACGGCAACGGTGCCGGTGGTCGCGCCAGGTGCACCTGCTGGTGGTGGCGTCGGGCAGCGCGCGGAGTCGCCGCCACGCAGCCGTCGACTCGCCGGTGGCGATGCAGGTGGCGTGGCTGGTGGCATGGTTGGTGGCGGTGGTGGTTCCCAAGGCGCTGCTGGCGGATTCGGCGGTGGCGCGAAGGGCAAGATGGAGTCGATGGCTTCCCGCCCGGCGAAGCCCGCAGCACCAGCCGCGCGTGATCAAGCGGACACGAGCCGCTCCTCGACAGGCGGCTGGAGCGCTCCTGCAGCGGGCACGGCGGCGCCGGCCGATCGCGGCGTGGTTCGGGAGCTCGAGGCGTCGCAAC
>JAGWXC010000228.1 GCA_018970045.1 Planctomycetota bacterium
GGGAGCTGGGCATCCCACGCTTCCTGCGTCTCGGGGATCGCATTCCACAGGCCGATGACGCTTGGTACGCGAAGGCCGCGATCGTGCAGGAGCTTGCCAAGGTCCTTGAGGTTGCCGCCCGATCGTTCGTGGTCGGCGAGCTCCGATTCCCAGGGCTCGATGGCGTCGTAACCAGCCTCCGCTGCGATGCGGATCTTGTCGAGCAGGGGGACCGGGCGAATCGTCGCGGTATCCAGGCAGATGGGCCACGGCGTGCCGGCGTGGCGGCTTGGCTTGGCAGCTGGTGTCGCCGGTGCCTGCGGGTGCGCTGTGCGGCCAGCCATCGCGGAGGCACCGGTCACGGTCGCCGCGAATGCGGCGGATCCTGCAAGGAAGGCTCGGCGGTCGACCGAAGGCGATGGCTCGTGCATGATGTGGAGCGTAGCCACCGACTGGCGCAATCGGCTACGCGCTGCGACACTCTTGCGGATGGCCGAACCTCACGAGCCCGGGACGTCACGCTCCGATGTTGAGGCGTTGGGTACTGCAAGGGTCTCGCGTGCGGCAGGAGCCCCGTGTGATGCCACGCAGCCCGGCAGCCTCAGCCGTGTGTCGACGATCCTGGCGGTGGTCGTCGCGGCGCTCGGCTACTTCGTGGACATCTTCGATCTCCTGCTCTTCGCCATGGTTCGCAAGGACTCGCTGCGCGAGGTGCTAGGCGAGCGCCTCGACGGGCTTGATGCCGCGGCGCAGGACCTGCTCCTTCGCGATTGGGGCGTTTGGCTCGACAACACGCTGCAGACGACCGGCTTGGTGGTCGGTGGCGTGATCTGGGGCGTGCTGGGCGATCGACGCGGCCGGCTCTCGGTGCTCTTCGGGAGCATCCTCCTCTACAGCGTCGCCAACGTGCTGAACGGGTTCATCACCGACGTGGATGCGCATGGCCCGCTCGGGTTCCTCCACTGGATCGGGTGTGGCTCGGCCATCCGTCAGTACGAGGTGTTGCGCGTGGTGGCGGGCGTCGGCCTCGCAGGCGAACTGGGCGCGGGCATCACGCTCGTGGCTGAACTCGTCACGCCCGATCGACGCGGCGTGGCCACCACGCTCGTGGCTGCCGTCGGGATCTGCGGCGCCATCGCGGGCTACTTCGTGACGCAGGCCTTCACGTGGCGCACGTCGTTTCTGATCGGTGGAGGGCTGGGGCTTGGCTTGCTGGCGCTTCGCTTCGGCGTGGTCGAGAGCGGGATGTTCAGCGCCGTGCAACGCGCGCATCGCCCGGGGCGCGGCGCGGTCTGGCGCCTCGTCTGGCCGCGTGAGCGATTGATGCGCTACCTCAGCGTCGTGCTGATTGCGCTCCCGATCTGGTACGTGGTGGGCGTCTGCATCAAGTACAGCGACGTCATCGCGCGATCGATGGGCATCATCGAGAGCGAACGCCCCGCACCCGGTCGTGCGATCATGTGGTGCTACGTGGGGCTGGCGGTGGGCGATCTGGCCAGCGGACTCGCAAGCCAGTGGTGGCGCTCGCGCCGTGCGGCGATCGCCGCCTTCCTGGGGATCACGGCCCTGGGACTGGTGGGGTACTTCCTGCTGGGGCGGATGCAGGCGAACCTCGGGTTGACCTACGCGATCATCGTGCTGCTCGGCTTCGGCATCGGCTACTGGGCCGTCTTCGTCACGACGGCGGCTGAGCACTTCGGCACCGATCTTCGCGCCACGGCCGCCACGACGGCGCCGAATTTCGTGCGCTGGTCCGCCGCGGGCAGCGGCGCACTCTGGCTGATGATCGAACGCTGGATCGGCATCGATGACCCCGCGGCTCCGTGGCAGGCAGCGGCGATCACGGGCCTGATCACGATGGGCCTCGCCGTGCTCGGCTGGTTCGGGTTGCGTGAGACCTACGGCACGAGCCTCGATTGGACCGAACGCTGAACCCCGCGCGGCGCGCGAACCGATACATTCCGGCTTGATGTCCCCCGAAGTGCAGACGAGCGCCGGCACCACCGTGATCGCCCTTGAGGGCGAACTGGATGACGTGCGTGTGCGCGATCTCTGGGAAGACGTGGTGGGCCGCGCACGTTCCGCTGGGACGGGTTCTGTCGTGGTCGATGCCACCAAGCTCTCGGAGGTCGGCGGGACCGGCCTGCTCCTGCTGGCCGAGATCCGCCGCACGGTGGTCTGGGCAGGCGGCACGATCGAAATGCGCGGGCTGACGGCCGACCAGGCGTCGCTCGTCGAGCGCGCCGTGGGCCACAAGCCGCCGGAACCTCGCGAGGAAGACTCGCACTTCGTGAGCGACGTGGGCGAGACGGCCTTTCGTGCGCTCGATGAGCTTGCCGACACCGTGCGGTTCATCGGCGAGGCGGCGATCGACCTCGCCTATGCGATCCGGCACCCGAAGTCCCTGCGGTGGCGTGATCTCCTGCGCGTGATGGGCCAGTCGGGCATCGACTCGATGCCCGTGACGTGCATGCTCAGCGGGATCGTGGGCTTCATCATCGCGTACCAGATGATGCCCGCGCTCGACCGCTACGGTGCAGCCGACCAGACGCCGACCATCATGGGCTTCGCGATCATCCGCGAGCTGGGGCCGCTCATCACGGCGATCATTCTCGCGGGCCGATCGGGCAGTGCCTTCGCCGCCGAGATCGGCACGATGAAGGTCACCGAGGAAGTCAACGCGCTGACCACGATGGGGCTCAACCCCGAGCGCTTCCTCGTGACGCCCCGCGTGCTCGCCGTGGCGATCACCACGCCGCTGCTCTCGGTCTTCGCCTCCTTCGCCGGCGTGCTCGGAGGCTGGCTGCCGATGGTCGCGCGCGACATGAGCCTCGAGCTCTACCTGCAGAACGTCCGCAACTCGATCGACCAGGTCGACTTCCTGCAGGGCGTGTTCAAGGCGTTCGTCTTTGCGGTGGTGATCGGGGGCATCGGCTGCCGTTCGGGCCTCAAGACGCAGGTGGGGCCCGGCGCGGTCGGTGCCAGCACCACCCGCGCGGTCGTGGCGGGCATCGTCGCCATCATCGTGCTCGACGGCATCCTCGTTGGTCTCTTCCATGCGCTTGGGATCTGAGCCATGCTGACCACCGCCGCATCCACCGAGACCGTGATCGAGGCCAAGGACCTGTCGGTCGGCTACGGCGGCCGCGCGGTCCTGACTGGGATCAACTTCACGGTCACTTCGGGCGAGGTCTTCGTGATCGGCGGGGGTTCGGGCTGCGGCAAGAGCACGCTCATGAAGGCCATGATCACGCTGCTGCCGCCGGTGGCCGGCACGCTGCGCATCGCCGGCCACGACCTCGTCACGGGGGGCGACGAAGCGGTGCACCACGTTCGACGCTCGATCGGCGTCATGTACCAGGGCGGAGCGCTGTTCGGCGGCCTCACGGTGCTTGAAAACGTTCGCTTGGCCATGGAAGA
>JAGWXC010000229.1 GCA_018970045.1 Planctomycetota bacterium
GCGTAGGGGCAACCGCCCAGGCCGGTCGCGCTCGCATCGAAGGCCCGCACACCAAGCGCCAACGCTCGCTCGACGCAGCCGAGCGCCGCGCCCCGCGTGTCGTGCAGGTGCAACACGGTCGCCGATGGCTCGACCACCGTCGCGACGGCGTCGTACATCGCCTCGATGGACTCGGGCGTGCCCGCGCCGATCGTGTCACCCAGGTCCAACTCGTCGACGCCCAAGTCGAGCAGTCGCGCCGAACCACGGGCGACGGCGGAGGGCGCGATGGGCCCGTCGAAGGGGCACGCGATCACGCACGACAGGTAGCCACGCACGCGAACGCCTGCGGCCTTGGCTGCCTGGATCACGGGGGCGAGCCGAGTGAAGACCTCATCGATCGACCCATTGGTGTTGCGGCGGCTGAAGCCCTCGCTCGCCGCAGCGAAGACGGCGACTGCATCCACGCCGCAGGCAAGTGCGCCCTCAAGCCCACGCTCGTTGGGGACGAGTGCGCTGTAGGTCACGCCGGGCTTCCGCGTGATCGATCGAAGCACCTCAGCGCCATCGGCCAACTGCGGCACCCACTTGGGCGGGACGAAGCTGGTCACCTCGATCTCGGTGCAGCCCGCCGCCGCCAAGGCATCGACGAACGCGATCTTCGCGGCGACGGGGACGACCGCTTTCTCGTTCTGCAGGCCATCCCGCGGCCCGACCTCGGTGATCCGGATGCGCCTCATCGCGTCTCCCGGTCGTGATCCTTGCTGATGCGCCACCAGAAGATGCCGATGCCGATCGTGAGCGCCACGGTCATCACACCGGCGGCGACGAAGAGCCAGAACTCGGGCACGACGTTCAAGTCATCCGCCGCCGTGCCGACAGGCATGTCCTGCAGCAGCAAGGCCCGAACGGGAACGAACGCCAGGATCATGGGTTGGCCTCCACGAATCGCAGCGAAGGCTGCACGACGGCGCGAGCGGTCATGCCTTCCGCGTTGACGGCGAGCACCGTGCCCGGCGCAGCATGCGCCGTGCGCACGGTGGCGAGTGCAATGCTCACGGCGCCGAGCATCGGGCTGAGCGTGCTGCTCGTGACCGCACCGACCTGTTCCGCAAGCCCGCCGCCCTCGGTGAGCGAGAACACCTGCTCCCCCGCCGTGGGCAGTGCATCGCCGACGATGCGCAACGCCGCCACGACCTGCTTGGGCTTGCCAAGGCTCTCCATGCGGGCCACGATCTCCTGCCCCAGGTAGCACCCCTTGGTGAAGCTCACGCGCTCGCGCAGCACGCCGCTTTCGTGCGGCAGGCTCTCGCGACCGAAGTCGACGTGGAACCATGGCTCGCCCGCTTCGATGCGGGCGATGTTCTGCGCGTACCACCCACAGGGCCGCACGCGCCGCCGGCCATGGGCCAGATCGACCTGCGCGACGAGCGCCTTCCAGAGTTCGGCGGTTCGATCGGCCCCGCACGCCACGTGCACGGTCGGCACGCCGAACCAATCCAGTCGCCATGCATGGCACGGAATCCCCGCAACCTGCACCAAGCCCGAGCTTGCATCCGACTGCGCCAGCGCGCCGGTCTCCGCGCCCACGGCAGCCAGGGCCTCGAAGGTGGAGGGCCCCGCGAGCGTCAGGCGTCGAAGGGCTGGCTCGTGCGCGAGCTCGATGTCTTCGCTAAAGATGAACGACGACAGGCTCGTGGCCGCGTGGGCCGCGTCGAGCGCGTCGCACTCAAGCAGCCAGTGATCGTCGAAGGCAACGACCGCAAGATCCGCGTCGATCCTTCCCTTGCGGTTGAGCCAGAAGCTGCGCCGAACACCACCCGGCTCGAGCCCACGCAGGTCCTGCGTCAGCATGCGCTGCAGCACGTCGAGTCGATCCTTGCCGCGCACGCGGATCAATCCGCGCGCGCATCCATCGAGGAGCGCACAGCCTCGTCGCAGCGCGGCGTACTCCACTTCCACGCTGCCGTAACTGGCCGGGACCAAGGCCACGGGCTCGCCACCGTCGGCCCACGGCAGGTACTGGACCTGGCCATCGGCGGGAAGGATCCCAGCTCCGCGATCCCCTGCCCCCGGCGCCTGCGCCACCGCCCCGGCGCGTCGCTGCGCCTCGGCGCGCGCGAACTCGGCGTGGAGGGCATGAAGGTCATCGTGCATGGGCCGAGCATGATAGGTTTCCCGACCCATGGACATCTCCCTGCTGCAACGTCTCTGCGAAACCCCCGGCATCCCTGGTCGCGAGGAGCGCGTGCGCGCGCTCGTGCAGAAGGAGACCAAAGGGCTCTTCGACTCGGTCACGGTCGATCCCATGGGCTCGCTGCTGTGCACGATCAAGGCCCGCAAGCGTTCCGGCGGCCCGATCCTCGTGGCCGCGCACATGGACGAGATCGGCTTCTACGTCCGACATGTCGATGACCAAGGATTCCTCTGGCTGAATCCGGCAGGCGGCTTCGACGCGCGCAACCTGTTCAGCCGCCGGGTGCTCGTGATCACCGAGAAGGGCGACCTCAAGGGCGTCATGAATCCGGGCGGCAAGCCGATCCATATCTCGAGCGAGGCCGAGCGCAGCAAGGTGCCCGGAACCGAGGAGTTCTTCGTCGATCTCGGCCGCGATGCGGGCGACGTGAAGAGCCGCGTGCAGGTCGGTGACTACGTCGTCATGGACGAGCCCTTCATGGATCTGCCCACGGCCGTCATCAGCAAGGCGCTCGACAATCGCTTCGCCTGCTTCATGGCCATCGAGGCGATCCGCGCGATCGCCAAGCGTCGCAGCCAGCTCGGCCGCGACGTGGTGGTGGCGTTCACCACGCAGGAAGAAGTCGGTCTCCGTGGTGCCATGACTGCGGCCAATGCGGTCGGTGCCGAGATCGGCATCGGGCTCGACGTCAACCTGGCGTGCGACACGCCGGGCGTGCCCGACTCGCAGCGCGTGACCAAGCACGGCCTTGGCGCGGCGGTGATGGTGCAGGATGGCAGCATGATCAGCGACTACGGGCTGCTCACCGAGGTCTGCGCGATCGCCAAGCGCAAGAAGATCCCGCACCAACGCGCGATCCTGCCGCGAGGCGGTCAGGATGGCGCTGCCATCCAGCGCAGCGGCAAGGGCGCGACGTGCATCGCCATCGGTGCGGGCACCCGCTACATCCACACCGTCACCGAGTCGATCAACAAGAAGGACCTGAAGGCGGCGATCGACCTCCTGGCGGAGTGCCTCGTCACGCTCTGAGCCCACGCTGGGCGAGCACTGCAGGGCAGCGCTGCAGAGCAGTACCGCAGGGCCGCACCGCAGGGCCGCACCGCAGGGCAGCGCCGCACAGCCGCACCGGTTCCGGACGTGGTTCGATGGCGGCCCGTCGCGTCAGCCGCACCGGTTCCGGACGTGGTTCGATGGCGGCCCGTCGCGTCAGCCG
>JAGWXC010000016.1 GCA_018970045.1 Planctomycetota bacterium
GCCTGCACGCCAAGCTCGGGCTCTTCGGCACCGTGGTGAATCGCGCGAGCCGGCTCGAGCAGCTCGGCCGTGCCGAGCGCATGGAAGCCGGCATCCTCTGCACGCGCGCCATCGCCGCCAACGCGGGTGCGCAGGATGCGGCGCAGTTCCTGCGCGTCGGGATGGTCGTGCCCAAGGGCCTGCAGGATGCCGTCGAGGTCTTCGAGGCCGTACCGCTGGGCACGCTGCCCGACGACAAGGCCAATGCGCTCGCTGCCCTCTCGATGCAGCTCGAAGAAGCCCGTGACACGATGGCGCTCCTGGCCGTGGCGCATGCCGCACAGCAGATGGCCGGCGTGCACCGCCGGTTCGCATGGCTCGCGCGCACGGCCACCACGATGCTGCAGAACCCCGGTGCGTGGGACGGCCTGCACCGCCCCGGCAAGTGAGTCGGCATCAGGCCGGCATGCCAATCGACATTCAGGCCGACATGTTCAGGACGACATGGCGGTCCGCACCAGCGCGGCCACGCGCTGCGCAAGCCACGCGCGCGGCACCTGCTCGACAGGCTGATCGCCCACGAGCACCATCGCGCGTTCAGTCGCCCACGCCAGGTCATTCGCAACGATGGCATCGGCGTGCGAGTGGTGCATGCTCGCGCGCGCGATCGTCTCGAGTTCCGCATCGGTCCGGCCGACCGTGAGCTTGAACTTGACCAGCATTCCCGTGAATCCCCACGGCGTGCGGATGAGATCCACGAGCTTGGGAGCCTTCACGAGCGTGACGACGAGCCGATCGTGCTCGCTCGCGATCTTGCCGCCCGCATCGAGCGCATGGCCTGCTGCATCGCTGACCTGCTCGACGAGGTAGTCGCTCACGGCAGCACTGTGCACGATCGCGCCCGGCCAGCGTTCCTGCGCAATCGACGCGTGCATCAGCTCGCGCAGCTCATCAAACGAGGTGTACCCCCGCACCTCGACCGAGGCGGGCAGCCCCCATTCCTGCTTGCGGTGGGGCGCGCTTGTCAGGAGCCGCACCTCGGTCCCGGGCAACGCGGCGATGGCCGCAGCCACCTGCGTTCCCGTGCGGCCGGTGAAGACGTTCGTGATCGCGCGGACGCGGTCGATGGGAACCTGCGTCGCGCCGGCCGTGACCAGCACGCGCAGGCTCACGACGCCCGCTCCACGAGATCGCGCGTGATCGAGCGCAGGTCCGGGCACCCGGCGAGCGCCATGGCCTGGCTGGTCTCGGCATGCATGATCTCGAGCACTCGGCGCACGCCGGCCTCGCCGTGCACGGCCAGACCCCACAGCATCGGCCGGCCGATCAGGGTGCCATCGGCACCCAACGCCAGCGCCCGCAGCACATCGACGCCGCGCCGGATCCCTCCATCGACGAGCACGACGCCGTCGGCGCGCTCGCCCTTGGTCGCCTGCACGCAGCGCTCGAGGACATCGGCCGTCGCAGGTGCACCGTCGAGCTGCCGCCCACCATGGTTGCTCACGATCACGCCCTGCATGCCGGAGCGCATCGCGCGCACGCAGTCATCCGGCCGCACGATGCCCTTGAGCACGATCGGCAGCTCCGTCTGCTCGCGCAGCCACTCAAGATCCTTCCAGCAGAGCGCCGGGTCGATGAGCCACGAGAGCGCTTCGCCCAGACCGCGGCCGGAGTGACCGGTCGGTCCGCCCGGCCGCACCAGATTCACGACCGAAAGGTGCGCGGGGACATGGAAGTGGTTGCGCACATCGCGCTCACGCGTGCCCCAGACCGGTGCATCGACGGTGAGCGCAATCGCCCGGCAGCCCGCACGCACCGATCGCGCGACGAACTCGCGCACGAAGCCCCGGTCCTGGCCGACGTAGAGCTGCAGCCAGCAATCGCCGCCAACCGCGCAGATCTCCTCGACGCTGGTGGTCGACAGGCTGCTGATGCCCATCGGTACGCCAGCTGCTTTGGCGGCACGCGCCGTGGCGAGTTCCCCATCAGGGTGCGCCATCCGTTGCAGGGCCGCCGGGGCGACCATCGTGGGCATCGACCAGCGTGACCCCAGGATCGTGGTCGACAGATCGCGCTTGGCCACGTCGATGAGCACGCGATAGTGCACGAGCCACCGCGCCCACGCCGCACGGTTGGCGGCCAGCGTGCCCTCGTCACCCGAACCGGAGCGGTAGTAGTCGTGCGCCAGGCGCTCGAGCGATTCCGGCGCGGCGCGCTCGTAGTCGCCCACCGCCACCATGTCCTGCGGGTCATGCTTCACGCGTGCGAGTCTACGCGCGTGCATCAGCGCGTCGCGCGCACGGCCGCGGCGATCGATGCGGGATCGGCCATGCCACCCATGCCGTAGGTGCCGCACGCGAGCGTCTTCTCGACCGGATCGACCACGGACAGCCGCGGCTGATCCGCGCGCAACTGCGCCAGGTGGCGTTCGGTCGCCGGATGTTCCCACATGCGTGTGTTCATCGCCGGCGCGATCACCAGCGGCCGATCGCGGTGCCACGCCCGCACGATGCACGAGAGCATGCTGTCGCAACGACCGAGCGCCATGTCCGCGAGGAGGTTCGCCGACAGCGGCGCGATGACGAGCACATCGGCCCAATCGGCCAGATCGATGTGCGGCACGGGATCGCCGCGCTGCCACATGACCTTCCACTCGTCGTCATCCTCCCAGCAGGTGACGCCGAGCTGGTTGACCTGCGTGAAGTTCCACGCGTGAGGCGTCGCCACGACCTGCACCTCGTGACCATCGGCGACGAGCGCCGCGACGAGCTCGGGCGCCTTGATCGTCGCCACGCTGCCAGTGATGCCGAGGAGGACCTTCATGCGATGGCCGGATTCTAGGAACACGCTCGCCGACCGCCTCCCCACCCATCACGATCAGCCCTGAGCGATCGCATCGGGTGCACTGCCCCGGTATCGTGATCGGGTCCATCCCACTAACAAGGAGCCAGCATGTCGATCAGCCGCCGCGACTTCATCGTCACTTCCGCCGCCCTCGGAGCCGCCGGCTACGCATCGCCCTTCGCGATCGGCGGTCCGAACCAGCCGTCGAAGATGCTCAACATCGGTCTCGTCGGCTCCGGCGGCCGCGGCTCGGGTGCGGCCAATGACAGCCTGACCGCCAACCCCAACGTGCGCCTGGTCGCCATGGCCGACGTGGACCTGGCCAAGGCCAAGGCCGCGCGCGACGGCCTGAAGAAGGCCCACGGCGATCGTGTCTCCGTCGACGATGCGCGCATCTACGGTGGACTCGATGGCTTCATGAAGGTCATCAACGATCCGACGATCGACCTCGTGATCCTGACGACGAGCCCGGGCTTCCGCCCCGGTCACATCAAGGCCGCCGTCGAGGCGAAGAAGCACGTCTTCGCCGAGAAGCCCGTGTGCACCGACAGCGCCGGCTACCGCACCTGCTGCGAGGCCCATGACCTCGCGCTCAAGCAGGGCACGGCGATCGTGACCGGCACGCAGTACCGGCGCCAGCCGAGCTTCATGGAGGCGATCAAGAACATCAAGGAGAAGGGCATGATCGGCGAGCCGGTCTCAATGACCGCCCGGTATGCCGCCGGCGAGATCTGGTACCGCGACCGCCTGCCTGGCCAGTCCGACGCCGACTACCAGATCATGAACTGGATGCACTTCATCTGGGCCAGCGGCGACCAGATCGTGGAGCAGGCCGTGCACAACATCGACGTCGTGCACTGGATGTTCGGCACGCCGCGCTCGGCCTTCGCCGTCGGCAGCCGCTGGCACCGCCCCGCCGACAGCGAGATGTGGGACAGCTTCAAGGTCGACTACCAGTTCGACGGCGGCCGGCTCTGCTCCTTCACCGGCCGCCACTGGCCGAAGGCGACCGGCGACTTCGACAACGTGGTCTACGGCAGCGAGGGCATCGCGCAGATCAAGGCCTTCTCGAACGGGAGCATCATCACCGACCGCAACGGCAAGGAACTCTGGCGCATGAAGGGCGACATCGGCGCGGCGTACCGCCAGGAGCACAAGGACCTCGTCGACTCGATCGTGGCGGGCAAGCCGATCGTCGAGCTTCGCCAGACCGCCGAGAGCAGCCTGATGGCGGTCATGGGCCGCGAGGCCGCCTACACCGGTCGCACCGTCGGCTGGGATGAGATCACAGGCGCGAAGCTCGATCTTTTCCCGCACGACATCGCCAAGGGCGTCGTGGCCAAGCCGTTCGTCCGCATCCCCGGCGAGTACGAGCTGGCCTGAACGACGCGAGCCACGCACGTCACACGAACCGCTTGGTGCACGCGTGCCGCATGTTGGCACGTGGCGGCCCGTGCCAACATCCTGCGCGCTCGTTCAGCGCGTGCGCCGATGCAGCCTGAAGCCCAGGCGCTTGGCCATCGCGCCGTGGTGCCGCATGAGGCGGCGCTGCATCGTGACCAGCGCGGCCGGCTTGAGCGGCTGGCGCTGCAGTTCCAGGAGGAACGCCATCTCGAACAGCGTGCTCTCGCTCCAGTCGACTTCCTCGAGGAAGCCGCTTACCGCGACGGCGCGGGTCGTGCGCAGGAAGCGCTGGATCCGCTCACGCGGCAGGTCGATGGTGCGGCAGCCCCCGAAGTGGATCATGCGGCCGCTGCACTGGCCGGCGAGCCGCTGCTCCAGATCGTCGAAATCCATCTTCTCGTCGCGGCGGCGAACATCGCCTGGCAGGAGCAGGCCGCGGCGTGTGTGGATCGAGAGCCAGAGCACCGGGAAATCGCTGTGCGCCTGCTGCAGCCACTTGCGCAGGTAGTGCTCGAGCTCGGCGCGGGTGGCGACGTCGCGGTGGATGAACGGCACCCGGAAATCGCTCGCACGCAGGAATTCCAGCGCCGGCCGCACCGACACCGAGGAGCGCAGCCCGAACCATTCGGCTTCGAGGCAAAAGATGCCCTTGCGCCAGATGAACACGGCTCGATGCTAGCGAGACGTGACGCGGTGCGTCAGCGGTCCCACACCACGCGGACCTCGACGCCATCGGCCAGGGCCGGACGCAGCAGCGACTGCAGCAGCAGCTCGATGCGGGGCGCGCACTCGGCCTCGATCTCCTTCAGGAACGCCGGCTGTGAAGCGAGCTCGACGGCCGCCGCACGCACGGCCGCTCGCGCACGCTCGGCACCATCGCCGACGAACGGGTTCACGTTGTTCAGCCATCGATCGTCGATCTCGACCTCCACATGGCGCGGATCGACCTGCACGTACACCATGCGTTCATCCACGCGCGGCGACGGCAGGTGCACCAGCAGCGCGCCACGTCCATCGCTGCCGATGAACTCCATGCGCTCGGGCGTCACGCCCTCGAGCGGCACGATGTACTGCACGAGGTTGCCTGAACTCCGCAGCTGCGTCACGGTGGATCCCAGCGGCACGCCGAGCCAGCGCGTTTCCTGAAGGTCCTCGACGGTGACTTCGAGCTCACGCTCGGCGACCTTGAGTCGCAGCTGCGGATCGAGGTTGCCCACCGCTGCTCGCACCGTGGTCTGGATGTTCACCTGTGGCTTGAAGGCCCCAGCCAGGCGACCTGCGGCATCGGCGGCCGACTGCACAACCGAGCCCACGGTCCCAGCGAAGATCCAGGTCAGGCCCAGCACGGCGATCGTCAGCACGCTCATGACCGCAAGGGCCATGAATGCACAGCCGCAGCCACGCGGGCGGTGCGGTCCCTGTCCTGTCGGTGCAGCCTGCACGCGCGCACTCTACGTCCGCCACCATCGGCGGGATCGCCTCGACCGTGCTTCAGCGGGTCCAGTGCGCGAGCATGAACGCCAGGTCACGACCATCGACCGTGCCATCGTTGGTGAAGTCGGCCACCGGATGCGCCTGGCCCCACACGCGAAGCAGTGCACCGAGGTCCGATCCATCGACGAGCCCGTCGTCATTCATGTCGCCGGGCACCGCCGTCGGCGTGCCCGTGGCGACCAGCGTGCCATCGAAGGCGATCGATGCACTGCCAGCGCCGAACTCACCCGTGATGAGCAGGTTTGCGGTGGCGCCGGGCGGCAGGATCGTGGGCAGGCCGAACGGCTGCGACTCGAGGGCGGGCAGGCCAGCGGGAATCTCGGTCGACTGTTCGAAGGCCACGGTCGTCGTGAGCTGCACGCCGCCGCCCTTGGGCTCGATGCGGCCAGCGAGCACGAAGGCTGCGGGGATGACTTGATCGAACGCCTGGCCCACCGCCGACGCCTGCAGCGTGAAGTCACAGGGCACCACGATCGAGAACGTGCTCGTGCCATCGCCCTGCGGCACCGCGATGCCGCCGGCAGGGCCGGTCTGCGCAGCGGCGATCTTCGAGAGTTCACCGACCGGCAGCGGGATCGTCAGGCCGTTCACGCCGATGTAGAGCGAGTTCGGCGTGAACGTACGGAAGCTCGAGTAGGTCAGCGTGAGGTTCGTGACCAGGTCGGCAGCGTCCTTCCCGAAGAGATCGAGCGAGAAGCCTTCGACCGTCATCACGCCGGTGACGTCGTCGTAGCGAAGCCCGAAGCCACCGGTCGGGATCGCACCGTCGGCGACCACGGCGGGATTGACGACCGACGAGAACGGGATGGCCACGTTGCCGCTGCCGCCAAAGAGGCCCGGCCGCGTCTGCGTGCCGGTCGGGTTGGTGGCGGCATCGAAGTCGCCGATCCAGCTGCCGACCAGCGGCAGGCTGACGCCGGCATTTGCATTGATCACGCTCGACGCATCGAAGACGCAGTCGAATCCGCGCTCCGAAGAGAACGAGGCGCTGGTGGAACCGAGTACGGCGACGATGGCGATGGCCCGGATCATCCACACAACCTAGCACGGGTTCGCAGGGTCCCCAAGGCCGAGGTGCTCAGGGAGCGGTCCCGGGGGCCGACCTCACCAGCGGCAGCAGCACCATCGGCAGGCTCAGGCCAGCCTGGATGAGTCCAAGAACCACGGCTCCGGCCATGACCCCGCGGCGCTCGCGTTCATCGTGTCCGCGCAGGCCCACCGCAGCAAGCCAGGGCAGCAGCACGAGGAGCGGCAGGTCGGCGTACCGCTCCCAGCATTGGCTGTTGGCCGTGTTCACGGCCATCAGGCAGAGGACGGCCGCTCCGAGCGCCAGGCCGGCTCCATCACGCGTGGCTTCATGCGCTCGCTTCACCAGCGCCAGCAGCACGAGCGCGCCGATCGGAGCAAGCACGAGCAAGGCGAGGGAGCGTTCGGCAATGACCGGCGACTGACTGATAACGGTCCACAGCGGACCGCCCCATCGGCCCGCCTCGCGGTCGAAGGCGGTGGGGACCACCGTGGCGGCAAGCACACCGAGGATCGCGGCGAACGACGGCGCCAGGCGCGGCATCGCGAGCAGTTCGCGCGCGCCGCGCATGGTCACGAGCGGCACGCCGATCAGGGCGATGAGCCCGAGCGTGAAGGCCGGCGTGGCGGGATTGACGCCGCGGTCATGGATGTCCCGATACGCCGGCGGCGTCAGGCCACCCCACATCCACACCAGCAGACCCACCAGCACGAACGCAGGCAGGGTCACCGCGATCGCGCCTCGAACGCGCTCCATCGTCGAGGTCCCCTGCGGCGCGCCGAACCAGCGCATCAGCGCAAGGGGTGGTGCCATCCAGAGTCCGGTCTGACGGATCGCGGTGCCCAGCGCGAGCAGCCAACCGCTGCCCGAGCGCGCCAACATGGCCGCAGCGAGTGCGGCAGCGAGTGCCAGCGTCGCCGGGACGTCCGTCGTGATCCAGATCGAGCCCGACAGGAGGTACGGGCTCGCTGCCATCGGGACAGCAAGCCACGTCAAGCGTGCATCGCCACCGAGCCTGATGGCGACGCGTGCCACGAGCAACACGAGCGCCGCGCCGGCCACGGCAGCCAGCAGGCGCAGGCCCCAGAGCGGCACGCCCAGTGCAGCGGGTATCGAGAGGATCAGGTGCCACAGCGGGGCGGTCGCGCTGCGGTAGTCCCGCAGGTCGGGCGAGGGCCACTGCTCGGCGAACGACTGGATCACGAGCACATGGTGCTGGTTCTGGTCGTGGGCTTCGCTGGTCACGTCGCCGTCGGGGCCGAGCAGGATCGCGAGCGCACAAGCGATCAGGACGACCAGGGCGAGGAAAGCTGGAGCGCGGAGGGCATGACGCTGCTGAGGCACGGGTGCAAGCCTACGCGGAGCCTCGTTCACCGCGCGGCATCCTGCTCAGCTGCAACTGCCCCACGCCGCCATGAGGATGCCGAGGTCGGCACCGTCAACCACGTCATTGCCGTCAAGGTCGCACGTGCAGGCCGTGCCATCGCTTGACCATGCGCCAAAGAGGATCTCAAGGTCCAGATCGCCGACGAGCCCGTCCTCATTGAGATCAGCCGGGCAATTCACTCGATCGACCGCAAGGAAGGCGTCATCGATCCATGCACCCGAAGCCGATGCACCCGGCTCGGCGGTGATCGCCACCGTGACGATGCCAGGCGCTGCGGCCACCACGTGCTCCAGCGTCGACCATGTGCCGTCCTCGCCTGGGCAATCGATGCGGTCGAGGAAGGCCTGCTCACCGATCGAGACACGAAGGAACACCGGCTGCTGGCCGGCTGCGCAGATGGCTCGGTACCGCAGGCGCATGGTGGAGCGCACCGGTAGCTCGATCGACTGGGCGAGCGTTCCCGGCGTGGAGCACGCCGAGCCAAGCTGGATCGCGCGCGCACCATGGGGTGGCTCGAAGGTCCGACCAGCACAGCCCGCGTCGGATCGACCGAGCGCTGCTGCGCCGCTCGCCAGGCTCCAGGCATCGGCGATGGCAGCGGGGCCATCGATGCAGGTGCTGCCGCAGATCGCTGTGGGGCCGGTTTCGAAACCGCCGTTGGAGAGCACGTTGGTCTGGCACGGCGTGCCCTCGTCGCAGCAATCGGGGATGCCGTTGTCATTGAAGTCGGCGAGGATGCACTGCGCGACCTGCGCAGCGTCGTTGACTTGATCGCCGTTGCAATCGACGGCTGCACCGTCGTCACCGCCACCGACGGGACCGCCGGTCGTGGTCGTGCCCGACGAGGCGTCGTTGTCGGAATCGTTGGTCCCCCCGCCGCTGTTCGGCGTGCCGGAGCCACCGCTGGTTCCTGAACCGCCGGAACCGATCCCACCGCCGCCGCCCTGGTCATCCACGAAGAAGCCGCCGGAGACTTGCTCCGAGTCGCCACCGACAGAGCCACCGCGTGGTCGGGACGGCGTGCGCGGAGGGGCGGATGGTTCGCGTGGAGGGTCGGGTACGCGTGGGGGATCGGCAGGGTCGTTTGGCGGTGGATTGGGCTCTGGCGAGTCTTCATCCCACTTGGCGGGATCCTCTGGGTCGCCTTCTCCGTGACCTCCCCCCATCGTGGTCGGGCCCGCTCCACCGCCCACCGGAACCGCTTTCTTGGACTCTCGCGACTTCGGCGGCGGCGCCAACTTGGTCCGGTCTGACATGAGCATCGCAACCAAGATGCCAAGCACGAGCATGCCCAGCAGCGCCGCGATCCAACGCACGCGCCCACGCGACATGGTGCGCGTCGGCACCGCCGCGACCTTCAGGTCTGCCCCGGACCAAACGGACATCACGCCAGTCTAAGGCCGATGTCGTTTCCAACTGGTTCAGAGGGTCATTCCACGACAGAAGGCCGGCACAGGCCGGCCTTCATGCGACGTCAGGTGGACCCGATCGGGCTCGAACCGACCACCTCTTCCATGCCATGGAAGCGCTCTACCAAATGAGCTACGGGCCCAAGATGCACACACCGGCGCAACGCGCCGGGCCGGGGAAGGTAGCACTTCACCCGCTGCGCGGCAAGCGGCGGCACGACGTCCGCGCGCCCGAAGGAGGCGCTCATAACTGAACCGCCGCACCCAGAACTGGATGCGGCGGTCGGTGGATCGTGATGTGGGCGCCCCGTTCACATGCATCCGCGCTGACATGCGTCCTGTCGAGTTGAGCGAAGGTCGATGCGCGCAGGCCCCACGCACCAACGGCCTCGATCACATCGCGCTGTCGAGCGCCGCGGCGAGATCACTCTTGCGCACGATGCCAACGAACTTCTTGGCGAGCTTGCCGCCCTTGAAGATCATGACCGTCGGGATGCTCTGGATGTCGAGCTTCATCGCCCAGTCGCGGCTCGAGTCGACGTCGAGCTTGCCGACCTTCGCCTTGCCGGCGTAGTCGTTGGCCACTTCATCGATGGTCGGCCCGAGCATGCGGCACGGACCGCACCACTCGGCCCAGAAGTCGACGAGCACGGGCTTGTCGCTGTCGAGGACCTCCGTCTGGAAGTTCGCGTCGGTGAAGGTCATCGTGTTCTGTCCGGCCATGGTCTGTGTGCTCCGTGCTTGATCGGTGGGTGCGTTCGAGGAGGCGAAAGTGTAGCCCTGCCCGACCGCTTGGATCCCGCGGCAATCCCCGTGGATTCACGCGAGCTCGCGGATCGCGCGCCACGCAGCCAAGGCCTGCGCATGTTCCGCGACGTCATGCACCCGCAGGAGCTGGGCGCCACGTCCGGCTGCCTCGAGATGCACCGCCACCGAACCCGCCACGCGGCGTGAAGGATCCGTCTCGCCGGTGATGGCACCGATGAAGCTCTTGCGGCTCGCCCCCACCAACAGCGGGTGACCCATCGCCACGAATCGCGCGGTCCCCGCCACGAGCGCCAGGTTCTGCTGCACCGTCTTGCCGAAGCCAAGCCCCGGGTCGATGGCGATCGATCCGATCGAGACCCCGCACGCAGCGACCTCGGCCACGCGAGCCGCGAGCGCGGCCGCGACGGCATCCACGATGTCGCCCTGCACCAGCGGCGACTGGTGCTCGTGGCTCCATCGATCGTGGGTGGGATCCAGCACGCGGTGCATGAGCACGAGCCCTGTGCCCTCGGCAGCAGCGAGCGGCGCCAGCTCCACATCCTCCGTGCACGCGCTCACGTCGTTGATGATCGAGGCCCCCGCGTCGATCGCCGCCCGCGCCACGGCGGCGCGCGTGGTGTCGATGGAGATCGCCACGTCCTGCCGCCCCTCGGCGCGAAGCCACGCCGCCAGCGCACGGATCACGCCCTGCGTGCGCCGAATCTGTTCGGGTGCATCGATGCGCTCTGCACCCGGGCGCGTGCTCTCGCCGCCGACATCGATGATCCTGGCCCCCGCGCGCACGCACGCCTGCGCATGCTCGACGGCCTGGTCGCCGCTCCAGAGCCCACCATCGCTGAAGGAATCCGGCGTGCAATTGAGGACCGCCATGAGCAGCGGCGACGGATCGAGCCGAAGGTCGCCACCGCGCACCATCCATGAACGCGCTGCGGGGCGCGACGCGTGCACCGGGGCCATCGATCCACTCACGGCGTTGGCTCGACATCGGCGGGCGCAGCTGCATCGGCATCAGGCGCGGGGCCCCGATCAGCCGCGTACTCGGCCATGGCGGCAAGAACCGCCGTGGGCACCACGATCGCGCCCTCGATGCGGCCACCACGGACATCGAGCGCCACGCCGATCGGCTCGGCGCGACTGGGGACCGGCGGCAGCATGTCGGCGCCGCCTCCGAAGGAGCCCGCGATCTGCCGCGCTGCCTTGAACAGCTGCCCGATGCCGACGAACCCGACGACGTCGGGCTTCGCCACCATCCACTGCATCATCGACTTCACGACCGCATCGTCGGCGAGCGTCGCACCGCGACCTGCTTGGGCATCGGTCGCGCGCGTGAGCACGTCGGGTCGCTGGCTGTAGGTCACCACGAGTCCACCCTGGCCCGCGCGCGCGAAGCCGTGCATGCCGCGATTGCCGAAGATCGCCTGCGTCGCGAGCATCTGCATCGCCCCTGCGGCGGCCTCTCGCGCCTGTCCATCGTCGGCAACAGGCTCGGGCTTGAGCTCGAACGCCGCCGCCGAGGTGCCATCCTTCAGCGTGCGTGCATCCTCCCAGGTCGGCGTGAGCTTCAGGCCACCCGCCACGCCGCCCATCTGCATCAGGCGATCCTTGAAGATGCCCTGCACGGCGGCCGGGTCCTTGGTCACCACGACGAGGCTGCTGTCGTTGAGCAGGCCGCCGGCCATCACGCCGAGCTTGCTCGGGTACGCACCCAGCTGCACGCCATCGACCATGTCCGCCGCATCGATGAGCCATGCCGGCATCACGGCACCCGTCGGATCGATGGCTGCGGCGAGCGCCTTGAGTGCTGCGCCGCCGCCGACGCTGCGCACATCGATCGACAGCGCGCCATAGATCGCCGCCTTGGGCAGGAGCGAGAACGGCGCAGGCCCTGCCTCGCCCGCGGTGAGCGCCTTGGCCAGCGCGCCCTCCGGCGCGAGCACCGCGATCGGTCGCAGCGCCAAGCCAAGCGCATCGATGTCCACCAGCACGATGCCATGCTCGATCGAACCCACGAAGGCATTCGAGAGGCGCTGCAGGTCATCACGCCGCCCGGCAAAGCCATCGGTCGGCATCCCCTGCTCGGCGGCACGTGCCTGCGCGATCGTCGCCGCCTGCTCGCCCATCGTCTTGGCGTGGCCGAGCGCAACCGGACCGGCCCACGCGAGCACCTCGGCTTCGTCCACGCGCACCCGAAGGTCATCGCCCACGAGCTTCATGAACGACGCCGCGATGCCGCCCTTGGCATCGTGGCCGTTCGCCAGCGCAGCGGTCTGGCTCACGATCACGTGCGAAGCACCAAGCGCAGCGAACGCCGGCTGCCCCATGAACATCAACGCGCCATCGGCTCCCATGCCGAGCGAGGCCGCGAGCGCCTTCGGATCGCTGGCCGGGAGCAGGAGCGTCCACGCGGCCTGCGGTTCGCCGGCCTTCGCTTCGGCGATGGCGGTGCTGTAGGCCACGATCGAGCCTCGTTCATCGAAGCCCTCGCCCACGCCGAGCCAGCCCTTGAGCTGCTCAACGGGCTTGCCGAGCACGCTCGTCTCGGGACGGTTCATGCGTGCGAGCGTTTCGGAGAGATCGGCACCGGCCCGTGCCAGGTCTGGCACCACCACGAAGCTGATGGCCTGCGGCGGCACGTGCGCGAGCGCGGCTTCGGCATGGCCGGCAGCGCACGGCGCAGCAGCCAGCAGCGCAAGGACCATCGACGGGAGGCACGACGCAGCGTGTGGCATGGGCATGACGGGGCTACTGTACGAGCGTGATGGCGGTTCAGCCCCATGGCTCGCCCAATGAACAGGTCCTCGACGCGTTGCTGGGCGCAGCGGCCGTCGCGGCGGTCGCCATTGCCCTGGCCTGGCTCCTGCGCCGGACGGGCCTTCGCCACACCGCCGTGGCCGCGGGCGTGGTGACCGGCATCATGCTCGGACCGATGGTGCTCGGACCAAGCGCGCCAGCGGCCTTCGTGCGCTGGATCGATGGCGGTGCCGAGGAGCGGTTGGCGCTCCGCGACGCGCAGCGGCTGGTCCAGGCCCGGCGCGCCGCCATGCTGCATGCAGGCCAGCCACCGACGGCAAGCGACCCGGCCGCCAGCGTCGAACTCGACGCCGTCGAGCGCTGCAGCGTTGCGCTCACGCAAGCCCGGATCGACTTCGCGGCACCACGCCGATGGATTGTGCTTGGCCTGGCTGCCTTGGCGATCCTGGGTGCGATGGCCGACCCCGGTCCGCGTCAATCACTCTGGCAGCCCACGGCCTTCGCGAAGGGCGCCTGGCTCGCCGCAGTGCCGATGAGCGCCACGCTCCTGTGCCTGGCCTTCCTTGAGGTTGAGCGCGGCACGGCGATCGCCTTCGCGCTCGCGGCGTGCACCGGCTGCGCCGCCGTCGCGGCCGGAACCGATCGTGCCCTCGTGCACCGCGAAGAGACCGCCGCCCCGCTCGCACAGGCTGCACGCTTCGCCACGCTGCTGGCGCTCGTGCCGCTGGTCATCGGCGTGGGCGTGGCCGCGCATGGCGCGTTCGATGCGCAGCGAGCGAGTTGGGTGGCCGTGGCAGCGTGCCTCGTGGGCTTGTTCGTGCACGGCACGGGCGCACGATGGCTGCACCGCACATCGGAGGTCGCCATCGTTCCCGCCCTGTCAGCGCTGCTCATCGTGTCGATCGACCTTCGCACGCAGGCTCACTGGATCACGACCGCTCTGGTGGCGCTTGGGGCGAGCGATGGCCGATGGCTCGGCGCGTGGATCGGCGCGCGCAGTTCGGGCGCGCTCGATGGCGGATCACCCTCGCGCACGGCACTTGCCGCCCAGGGTGCGACCGTGGCGCAGCTTGGATTCGCAGGGATTCTGGCGTCGACCACGACGGTCCCGGCTTGGGGCATCGTGATGCTCGTGCTGGGAGCGCTCTACCTGGACATCACCGGCACGCTGCGCTTTGCTGCTGCAGGATCGCTGCGCGCAGCCGATGACGACGTGCGAGGGTGAGCTTGTGGCGCCTTGATCGCACCGGCTCAGCCAAGTGGCGCGGTGCTCGCCCCGCTCAACCCACCTGCCCCGCTCAACCCAACTGCCCCGCTCAACCCTTCAGCGCCGAGTCGATCGCGTCGAGCAGTTCTTTCGAGTCAGGCTTGACGCTGCTGCCGAAGAAGCCGACCGGCTTGCCGTCCTTGCCGATGACGTACTTCGAGAAGTTCCAGCCGGGCAGCTTGCCGGTCTGCGTGCCGAGGCACTCGTACAGCTCGCTCTGCCCCGCACCCGCCTTCGTCTGCACCTTGGAGAACATGGGGAAGCTCACGCCGTACTTGCTCGAGCAGAATTCCTTGACCTGCGCCTCGGTGCCGGGTTCCTGGCCACCGAAGTCGTTGCAGGGGAAGCCCATCACGATCACGCCCTTGTCCTTCATCGAGTCGGCGAGCTTCTGCAGGCCCTCGTACTGGGGCGTGTAGCCGCAGCGGCTGGCCACGTTCACGATGACGAGGACCTTGCCCTTCCAGTCCGAGAGCGAGACCTCCTTGCCGTCGATGTCCTTGACCTTCAGATCCAGGACGGTGCGGCCCGACCACTTGGCCGAGAGCTCGGGCGACTGCGGCGCATCGACCGCGCACGCGGCGCCCGCGATCATGAGGGCTCCGGTGACGACGGCATGGCGAATGGTGTTCAACATGCCGGCGGCTTCGCCGGGTACCGCCCCCCGGATGCACCGCGGACCGCAGCCCACGGGATCCCGCTTCGCGGGTTCATCGACGCGCCGGTGCCGGGCCTCCCCGCGCCCGCGTGATCACTCGACGGTCACGCTCTTGGCCAGGTTGCGGGGCTTGTCCACGTCCTTGCCGCGCATGACGGCGGCGTGATAGGCCAGGAGCTGCAGCGGCACGACCGTGACCAGCGGCTGGAGCATTTCCGTGACGTCGGGCACGTAGAAGACGTCCTCCGCCACCGTGCGGATGTGCTCGTCGCCCTCGGTGGCGACCGCGATCACGTGGCCGCCGCGGCTGCGCACCTCGGCGATGTTCGAGAGCACCTTCTCGTACTGGCTGTTCTTCGTGGCCACGAACACGACCGGCATGCCGCTGTCGATCAGCGCGATCGGGCCGTGCTTCATCTCGGCCGCGGGCATGCCCTCGGCGTGGATGTAGGAGATTTCCTTGAGCTTGAGCGCACCCTCGAGCGCCACGGGGTAGTTCACGCCGCGCCCGAGGAAGAGCCAGTTCTCGCGCTCGATGTACTTGGCCGTCGCGGTGCGGATGTGGTCGTTGAGCGCCAGCACGCGCTCGATCTTGTCGGGGATCGCCTCCATCTCTCGCAGGAGGTGGCCAACCATGTCCGGGCTGAGGAAGCGACGGCGACCGATGAAGGTCGCCAGCATCGCAGCCACCATGACCTGGCCGGTGAAGGCCTTCGTGCTCGCCACGCCGATCTCGGGACCCACGCGCAGGTAGACGCCGGCATCGGTCTCGCGCGAGATGCTCGAGCCGACCACGTTCACGATGCCCAGCGCCGTCGCGCCGCGGCTCTTGGCCTCCTGCAGCGCGGCGAGCGTGTCGGCGGTCTCGCCCGACTGGCTCACGGCCACCACGACGGTGCCTTCCTCGACGATCGGGTTGCGGTAGCGGAACTCGCTTGCGAAGTCGAAATCGCTGGGAATCTTGGCCAATTCCTCCATGAGGTAGGTCCCGACCATGCACGCGTGCAGCGCCGTGCCCTGGCCGACGAAGACCACGCGACGGGCACGCGCGAGCTGGCGCGCGATGTCGCCCACGCCGCCGAGCTTCACATCGCCGATGCGCAGGTCGATGCGGCCCTTGAGCGACGTGCGCAGGGCGCGCGGCTGCTCATGGATCTCCTTGAGCATGAAGTGGTCGTAGCCACCGAGCTCGATCTCCTGCAGGTCGATCTCGAGCTCGCGGACCTCGGCCGTGATCGGAAGGTTGTCGACGGTCGTGGTGCGGAACGACTCGCGCGTCAGGCGCGCGACGGTGTAGTCGGCGAGCGTGAAGGCCTGCGTGGTGTGGCTGACGATCGCGCTCGCGTCGCTGGCGACGACGTACTCGCCGTTGCCCACGCCGACCATGAGCGGGCTGCCCTTGCGCGCCACCACGAGCACGTCGGGCTCCTTCACGCACATCGCCGCGATCGCGTAGGCGCCGGTGACCTCGCGCAGGGCGGACTGCACGGCCTTCTCGAGGTCGCCCTCGTAGAGCTCGCCGATCAGGTGCGCGAGCACCTCGGTGTCGGTCTCGCTTTCGAACACGTGGCCCTTCTCGAGCAGCCAGGTCTTGAGGGCGGCGTAGTTCTCGATGATGCCGTTGTGGATGATGGCGATGCCGTGGCCCTGCTTGGCGTCGTCACGGTGGGGGTGCGCGTTGAAATCGGTGACGCCACCGTGGGTCGCCCAGCGGGTGTGGGCGATGCCGACCGAGCCCTCGAGCCCGCCCTTGCGCTCGATGGCCTCCTCCAGCGCGGCCACGCGGCCGATGCACTTGACCACCTGCAGGCCGGGACCGCTGAGCGTGCCCGCGCCCGCGCTGTCATAGCCGCGGTACTCCAGGCGCTTGAGCCCTTCGATCAGGATGGGAAGCGCCTGCCGGCGCCCGATGTATGCCACGATGCCGCACATGGGTGGTTGGTCCTCTGGCCGGGCCGTGGCCCGGTCGGGGTAGCCTACGAAACGAATCCATGGAAGGCGAAGCCACCAGCACGATCCAAGCGAAGAAGTGGCTTCGTGAGCGCAACCAGACCCTCCTGCGAGGCATGACCGACGCCCAACGGGCCGAGGGAAGCACCAAGATTGCCGAATCGGTCTACCTGATCGCCACTGCGTGGCGCGCCAGCGGGGTCATGAGCTACCTCAACATGCGCAGCGAGCCGGACATGACGCTGCTGCACAACCCCTGGCTGGCGGCGGATCGGCCCCTCATGGCCCCTCGCGTCGTGGCCGGGTCGGGGATCGCGCCTGTCCTTCTCAAGCGCAAGGATGCCTCGTTCTCGCTCGATGCCAGCGGCGTTCGCGCGCCCGACGGCGCGACGGTCGCGACCGAGGCGATTGACCTCGTGGTTGTGCCTGGGCTGGCCTTCGACCCGATGGGACATCGCCTCGGCCGGGGGGGCGGGTACTACGACCGGTTCCTCCCCCGCCTGCGCCGACAGGCCGTGACCGTCGGCGTCTGCTTCGACGAGCAGGTGGTCGACCTGGTGCCGACGGATCCGCACGACTGGCGACTGCAGTACGTCGTCACCCCCACCCGCATCTGGTGGTTCGGTCGACTTCAGCCTCGATCTTCGGCGCTCTCGATGTAGGATCCCGCGCGTCGCCGCGCATGGTCGCGCGGCAGCCGACCAATTCGACCGGAAAGGATTCCGCCATGCCGTTCACTGGCTCCGCCCACTCGGGCAACCGCACACCTTCAACTCCCGGCCGCATCACGTGGGTGATCGCGGGCGCGAGCACGCTCTTCCTCGTGGCGAGCGTGCTGTGGTGGATGTCGGGATCATCGCCGAGCGCCGCGCAGGCCACGCCGTCGCCCACGACCGACACGCAGGCCTCGGCAGTCGAGGTCGTGGAGACGAACGCACCGTCCACGGCCGATGCGTCGACGACTGCACCGACCGCTGACGCTGCAAGCGCTGGCGCCGGGAGCACCGAAAGCGCGCCGGCCACCCAGCCGGTCACTGCGCTTGAGTCGCCCGACGCGGCGAGCACGGCCTCGGGCGCGCTCACGCCTGCCACGCGCGGCACGAGCGTGAACGCCGAACCGGTCATCGTGAGCGCTCCCGCGACCGGCGAGACGATTGGCGACAAGGGACCGGACTCGCCGGCACCGCAGCCTGCGCGCGATCCGCTCGCTGCCGCACCGATCGCAGCGCCGACCGTCGATCTGCCGACCGCCCTGGGCATGGTGGGCACCGACCCGATCGCTGCGCGCCTGCAGCTCACGCGCCTGATCGATTCAGGCACGCTCGCGCCGGATGCCAAGCGGCAGGCGATCGATGCGATCGCGACCGTGAACGGCTCGCTCTTCTTCTCGTCGACCGTGAACCCGGCCGATGCGCTCATGACGACCTACACCATCAAGAGCGGCGATGCGCTGAGCAAGATCGCGCGCAAGGCCGGCATGGCCGCCGACTGGCGCATGATCATGCGGCTCAATGGTATCAAGGATCCCAACCGCATTCGTGCGGGCCAGGTCCTCAAGGTGCCCACGTGCACCTTCCACGCGGTCGTGAACAAGTCGGAGTACCGACTTTACCTGTATGCGGGCGAGGGATCCGATCGCGTCCTCGTGGCGACGTATCCGGTCGGCCTGGGCGAGCACAACAGCACTCCCACCGGTGCGTTCATGCTCAAGCCCGGCAGCAAGCTGGTGAACCCTGAGTGGCGCAACCCTCGCACGGGCGAGTTCTTCAAGGCCGATGACCCGAAGAACCCGATCGGCGAGCGCTGGATCGGCCTGCAGGGCGTTGATGCAGGCAACAGCAAGGCGATGAGCTACGGCATCCACGGCACCACCGATCCCGCGTCCATCGGCAAGCAGGCGAGCATGGGCTGCGTGCGCCTGAAGGACGCCGACGTCGAGGTCATCTACGAGGCCCTGACCGAGCCCAACAGCACGATCATCATCGTGCCCTGACGGCGCGCGCACGATCGCCCGGCACCTGATGGCGCCGCGCTCCTGGTGGGGCACGGCGCTGTCGTTCATGGAACCTAGGATGCCCGCATGGACACGCGTCCGACCATCGCGATCAGCATGGGTGACCCGCTGGGCATCGGGCCCGAGGTCACGCTGAAGGCGCTCGCCGAGCCATCGCTGCGCGGTGCGGCGCGGTTCGTGGTGCATGGCCACAACGCCACGCTCACGCGCGTTGCCGAACGCTGCGGCATCGTGCCGACCTGGTTCCGCGTGCGCGCCGGCAGCGACCGCGCGCAGGAGCCGCTCGGGCAGGATGTGGTGGTGATCGACCATGCCGAGCTCGAGTTCGATGCCACGCGACGCGCAAGCACGCGCGAGGGAGGCCTGGCGAGCAAGCTGTGGGTCGAGGACGCGATCACCGATGCGCTGCGCCCGCTTGGCGATCCACGCCGGGCCGACGCGGTCGTGACCGCGCCGATCAGCAAGGAGAGCTGGTCGATGGCCGGCTACCAGTGGCCCGGCCACACCGAGTTGCTGGCACACCGGTGCCGAACGCGGCATCACTGCATGGGCTTCGTGGGCGAGCGACTGAAGGTCACGCTCGCCACCACGCACATCCCGCTGATGGAACTGCGCGACACGCTCACGATCGGCCGCATCGTCGAGCCGATCGACCTGGGCCATCGGCTCTGCAGGACGCTCGGCATCGACAAGCCGCGCATCGCGGTGTGCGGACTCAACCCGCACGCGGGCGAAGGCGGCCTCTTCGGCGACGAGGAGCGCAGGCTGATCCAGCCGGCGATCGACATCGCCGTGCAGAACGGCATCGATGCCCGCGGCCCGTTCCCCGCCGACACCGTCTTCATCCGCGCGCTCAAGGGCGAGTTCGACCTGGTCGTCGCGATGTACCACGACCAGGGCCTGATCCCCGTCAAGCTGACTGGCTGGGAGGATGCCGTCAACGTCACGCTCGGCCTGCCGATCGTGCGCACGAGCCCTGACCACGGCACGGCCTTCGACATCGCCGGCAAGGGCAAGGCCGATCACCGCAGCATGCGTGCAGCGATCGCGCTGGCGATCAAGCTCGCTGCGGCGCCGCGCGTGCCGGCGGGTCCGCCGCTGCAGTGAGCATCGATCGACGCATTGGGTGGTCGCCGCGGTTCGAGCGTGGACGTCGCGCATCGCGCATCAAGCACCGGGCCGATGCCTGATGATCACCCCGCTGCGGGCTTCGCCCGCCTGGTCGCTTCCGCGCGCGCCACGGCCTCGCGCGGGTGGAATTGCCAGACCACCTCGCGCAGGCGCTCGCGGTCGACGTGCGTGTAGATCTGCGTGGTGGCGATGTTGGCGTGCCCAAGGAACTCCTGCACCACGCGCAGGTTCGCGCCACCCACCACCAGGTGCGTGGCGAAGGAGTGCCGGAGCGTGTGCGGGTGCACGTCCTGGAGCCCGG
>JAGWXC010000230.1 GCA_018970045.1 Planctomycetota bacterium
CCCACGACCCATGAGGCGTCAGGGCTTCGCATGGCTGACCGTTGGCTGCATCGACGAGAGCTTCGTGACGTGGCGCTCACTGCCGATCTGGTCGTGCTGTCGGGCTGCGAAACCGGCCCGGGCGGGACCGGTGGCGATGCGCATGGGCTCTTCGCGGGCTTCCTGGGGGCGGGGGCGCGTCGCGTTCTGGCGTCCTTGTGGACCGTTCGTGACGAAATCTGCGTCGAGTTCATGGCCGGGCTGCATGCCCGGTGGCACAGTGAAGGCCTGGGCGGCGTGAGCCGGGCCTGGGCTCAGCAGGTCCAAGCGGTGCGGAGCGAGCATCCCCACCCGGCGCACTGGGCGCCGTTCATGCTCAGTGGTGCACACCGATGACGCAACGATCGAACATCCTCGCTGCCATGACGGTCGCGCTGACGTGCTCCGCCGCGTCGATGCGAGCGTCGGCCGACGTGTGCAGCCAGCCCGCAGCAGCGCTCGGTGATCAGCTCATCGTCGCGGGGGGCGCGACCGGGGCGCAGCTCGCCGCACTGCTTGAATCGTTCACGCCGGGCCTCGATCTGGAACCGGTCGACCAGTTCCCGGGTCGGCCGATCCACCTCATGCAGGCCGCGTGGCCGCAGGGTTGGTCGCTCGCCGACGTCGAGGCGTGGATCGACTCCACGCTGGCCGCGGGTCTGCCGCAGCTGAGCTGGATGGAGCTTGACTATCTCGGCCAGGTTCCCGGCGGCGGCACCGGCAGCATCTTCGTGGATGGCCTGACCGACGACCAGGTGGTGGCTCTGCAGTACGCGCGCGATCGCATCGCGCTGCCGCAGGCGATGGCCCGATCCGATGGCGGCGGCACCGTCGTGGCGATCATGGACACGGGGCTGGACCTGCAGCATCCGGCGTTCGCCGGGTCAATCGTCCCGGGCGGCTTCGACTTCGTCTCGGGAACGGCCGACGTCACCGACCGCAACGATGGCAGCGACAGCGACGGGGATGGCGTGGCGAATGAGCTCGTGGGCCACGGAACCTTCGTGGCGTCGATGGTGCGGTTCGTCGCGCCCGGCGCACGGATCCTGCCGGTGCGCGTGCTCGATGGTGATGGCAACGGGCGGCTGTGGACGCTCGCGCGCGGCATCGTGCATGCGGTCGATCGCGGCGTCGAGGTCATCAACATCAGCATCGTGTCGGACTACGACTCCGCGGCCGTCGAGGCCGCGATCGACGAAGCCACGTCCCTCGGCATCGTCGTGGTGGCCAGCGCCGGCAACTGCAACGGCACCGACCGGCTCTTCCCGGCGTCCAAGTCCAACGTGCTCGGGGTCGCGGCGACCGACCGCCTCGATCGCAAGGCCGGCTTCTCGAACTACGGCGATGACATCGATCTTGCTGCGCCGGGTGCGTCGCCGCTCGTGGGCGTGCCCGATCCGGACACGTCGATCCTCGGCGCCCTTCCCGGCGGACGATGGGGCGCCGGCAGCGGCACGAGCTTCGCGGCACCGATCGTCGCGGGCGTTGCGGCACTCGTCCGGGCGCAGCACCCGGAGTGGCTTGCGACCGAAGCCACCAGCGTGGCCATCGAGCAGGTGATCTTGCTCTCGTGCGATGACGTGTCGGCGAGCGACCCTGCCTTTGGCGGTCAGCTCGGAGCCGGCCGCATCGATGCCGGCGCCGCCGTGCTGGCGGGGCCCGTGCGGCCTGCCGAGGGTGACCTCAACGGCGATGGATCGATCAATGGCGCGGACCTCGGCATCCTGCTCACGCAGTGGGGTGCCGTGCACTCAAGCGCCGACCTGAACGGAGACGGCGTGGTGGATGGTGCCGACCTCGGTCGACTGCTGACGCGCTGGACCTAGCGGCGCCCGATCACCAAGCCGAACTCATGCATGCCATTGGGGTGTGTCGACCGCGGGTACGGCGGAGATGGCCATGACCACCGGGCATCGTCGAACAGCATCCTCATTGCGTTGATGTCGCAGTGGTAGGGCGGGCCCTCGATGAGCCCTTCCTCGATCGCGCCCGGGCGCGGGCGTTGGGCGATCATCGCGAAGAGCGAGCCACCGGGCCTGGTCCATTCGGCCAGCGATGCTTCGTACCGCCGCCAGTGCGATGGGTGCATGGCGCACAGGCAGGTCTGCTCGAAGACCGCATCGACGGTCGAGTCGGGACGCCAGTCGAGCGCATCGGCCTGCTCGATGCGTGCGCGGAGACCGTGCGCCTTCAGCAGCGACCGTGCCCGATCGCAGGCAGCCGGCGCCAGGTCGATGCCCGTGACCCCGAAGCCACGCCTCGCGAGCTCGGCGACCTCCCAGCCGCTGCCACAACCAGGCACGATGATGCGGCAGGGGGCCAGGCGCCCCGAGTCGACCCACGCGAGCAGCTGTGGGCTCGGACCGCCGCGGTCCCACGGCGTGTCGCCGCGCTCGAACCGATCCTGCCAGAAGGCTGCGTCGGGGCCATGCATGCCCCTGTTGATACAGGGCTTGTGCCCGTCGGTGGGAACATCGGGAGGCTCGGGGCACATTTGGCCCCAGTGGTTTGCATCGCAGTTGGTTTGGGGTACACTCATCCTGTTGGGCGGTCGAAGGGTCCTCGCGGTTCTGCCGCAGGGTTGCACCCATCCCCCTTTCCTTGGAGCCATCATGCGTTTGCTCGCCCCCTCGTGCCTTGCCGTCGCTGCGCTGTGCGCCCCCGCCTCCGCTGGCTTCGTGTCTGCCGCCGTGATCGATGACTTTTCGGGCTCGGCTGGTCTGGGCTTCAGCCGCTCGGCCTTCAGCGGAGCTTCGCTAAGCGATGGATCAGGATTCATGGCAAGCGGGGGCGGGTTTCAGTATCTGATCGACTCTCCCGGCTTCGACGCCTCGGCGTACAACGGCTTCTCGTTGAAGGTGAACGGCTCCCTGGGAACCGGTGGCCTCTTCCTGAGCGTCATCGGTGCCGACTTCGCCTTCGTGGCGCTGGATGTCGACTTCGGCAGCAGCATCAGCAATGGCTACGCATGGATCACCTTTGCCCAGATCGATGCGGCGGTCGGCAACGACCCCGGAACCATCGCGGGGTCGCTGAGCAGCGGCTTTGGCTTCGCTGGGGTCGGCATCTACACGACTGGCGACGCCGCCATCAGCATCGATGACTTCGAATTCCGTTCGTCGGCCGTCCCCGCTCCGGGCGCGATGGCTCTGATCGGGCTCGCGGGTCTGGCGGCTTCCCGGCGACGCCGCTGATCCATACTCTTGGTCGATCGTGGGCAA
>JAGWXC010000231.1 GCA_018970045.1 Planctomycetota bacterium
TTGGCATCGATCGCCGGGGGCGTTTTGTCGGTGGCCTGTGCCGGCGGCGTCGGCGGATCCTTGGGTGCGGTACCCGTGCCCTGCTTCGGTGGCGGAGCCGCCGCAGCGAGGGGCAGGGCGATGGCGCACAACAGCACGGTGACAGCGGTATGTCTACGGACGGTGAGTCGATGGTCGAGCATCTTCATCCTCTGGTTGATCAACCCGTTGATGCGCTCAGGGTATCGAGTGCGCGGCGTTCCATGCCACGAACGCGCCGGCGCCAAGCAGGATGAGCGCGGCGATCCAGCGGCCATTGGTCTTCATGAAGGCCTCGCACGATGCGCGGATCGAAGCGCTGCCGCCGGGGCGCACGAATTCGACGATGAGCGGCGTGCAGCTCGGCGTGAGTGCCACCGCGGCGAAGAGGGCCAGGCCGAGCGCGCGATCGGCTTCGCCCGCGATCTGCATGGCTTGATGGCCCGCCGCGATCGAGACCGAGAGGCACTTGGGGTGCACGCCCACGGTCGCGAAGCCGATGACGCCTGAGCGGAGTCCACGACGCCAGGTGGGGATCTCCCGTCCACCAAGCCCCTTGAAGCGCTCGGCGAACCAGAGTTTCACGCGCGAGGCGAGGCTGGGCTTCTTGCCGGAGCCCTCGGGCGCGGCCTCGTCCTCGAGCGGCGCATGGCGCACGGCGTTGACGGCACGTTGCAAGCCCACACCCACGAGGAGCCCCGCGATGAGCGCGCGCACGATGAACTGCGGCCAGGTGTGATGGACCGGGGCGCCCTCGACCGGCGGCGTCGGCGCGACGAGGAAGCCGATCGTGAGGCCCATGGCCAGCCCACCCAGCGCACCCACGGCATACATGAGCGCGGCCAGCCGCGGCGACTTGCGGTCGCTGGCCATCACGAGGCCGATGAGCAGGTTCTCGGGGCTCAGCAGGATCGCCACGCCGAGCGAGAGGAGGACGGTGAGGTGGGCGGACATTGCCCCGAGGCTACCGGGGCTTCAGGAGCCGCGCCGTGTAAGCATGCGGACGGCGATCTGGCTGAGCGCCACCAGCAGGATGAGTCCTGCGCCGCCCCAGAGCAGGCGATCGATCAGGACCACGGCGGTGCGCTCGGCACGATCGGCCGCGCCATCGATGGAGTCATCCTCGAGTGCGGCGTGCCCCGCGCGAACCAGGTTCGTGAAGCGATCGGCGGTCGTTCCCGACTCGCGCACCAGGCTCAGCAGCTCGTCGGCCGACAGGCCGTCTTCGCCGACGGCGTCGGGCTCGAACCGCGCAGCGAGGCGATCGATGGCTTCGATCGCACCCCGGGACTCGGTCCCGAGGCTGCGTGCGGCATCAATCGTTTGTCGCGCTTCCTGAAGGATGGGCAGGAGGTCCTCGCGGGCCTGGTCGACGGCGCCGAGGGTGGCATCGCGCTCGGCGGCCAGTCGATCGAAGAAGGACTGGCGCTGCTTGGCCACCTCGACCGAGATCGATTCCGCGACCTGCAGCGCCGTCAGTTCGGCCTGCTGGCCGAGCACGTACGGGTATCGGGCGGCGTACCACAGGGCGCGCTCGCCGAGGAGCCGGGCGTCATCGATGGCGGCGGTGACTTGATCCACCTCGCGCAGCAGGCTCTCGGCGCGCTGGCGATCGACGAGGGTGAGGTTGTTCCGCTCATCCGCGAAGTCGCTGAACCGAACGAACGCGACGAGCATCCTGCCCGGGTGCGCGGCGATCCAGGCACCGATGAGCTGGTCGAGCTCGGCGCGCTGCTGCGGCGTGAGGTGTTGCGCCGCCTTGCGCTCGAGTTCCCCGCGGGCGTCCCGCAATCGCTCACGCGCCTCCAGCACGCGGGCGTCGGGGATGCCATGGCCGCGCCAGGTGTGGTCGATCGCCCACTCCTGGAGCGAGGCCAGCACGAGCAGATCGAGGATCGCGACCTCGGGGTTTGGGCCGGCGGCGATGTCGAGCGAGGCACCCATGCCGTTGCGCAGGAACCACATGCCCTCAATCCTGGCGCGAAGGTCGATGGATCCCTGAGCCTGCAGGCCTTGGAACGACTCGCCGAGGGCAATGTTCCAGTCATCGGCCATCGACATGACGGTGGCTTGAAGCGCGACCAGCCGCCGGTCGTCCTCGGCGGTGGCCATCGATCCCGTGTGGCGGCCGGTGCCCGGGGGGCTCGAGCAGCCCACGAGCATCGGCAGCAGGAGCGTGGCGAGGAGCACGATGCCGGATGGCTTCGGCCAAGCGTGAGCCATGATCATGGTGCGTGGATCTCAGAACTCGAAGTTGATGCCGATCTGGCCACCGAAGACGTTGGTGTCGGTCATCGACATCCCGTTGAACGAGATGTACGCCGTCCAGCGCTCCGCGGCGGCGAACTCCAGGCCAGCTTGGTAGCTGGCGCCGTACTGCTCATCCGTGCCTTCGGTGAAGCTGAACACGTTGGCGCCGCTGAAGCTGCTGCTGGCCGTTTCCGACCAGGTGCCCAGCGGAAGCTGCGCGATGAAGGCTGCCCCGAAGTAGGGCGTGACCCGATCCCGACCCACCTGGAAGGTCTGCATCAGGCGCGCACCGGCGGTGGGCTGCAGGAGGTTGGCATCCTGCGAGCTCACGGTCAGGTTGAGGCTGTCCGCGTCCGACTCGGTGTACCCATCGCGGGTGTAGTAGCCGTAGTCCAGGCCGGCATACGGCTGCAGCACGGTCGTTGGTCCCAGCGGCATGTTGAGTCCGCCCTCGGCGCCGACCATGGCGCCCCACACATTCGCCGATGACGTCGCCGTGCGATCGATGCCCGGAATGGCGATCGTGCGCGTCTGGTCGGCGTCGTAGTAGTTGGCCATCGCATAGCCCTGCAGGTACGCCTCGCCGGAGGTGGGGGCCCAGCTCGCGTAGGCGCCGAAGTTCACGCCCACGAGATCGTTCTGGGTGGAACCGAGCGTGCTGCTGATGGTCAGGTCACCGGGCGTGATGCCCGCGAACGCCCCGGCCAGGATGTTGCCATCCAGCACGGTGTCGGCACCTGCCATGAGGCCGCCCATCGAGGCGTTGTAGTCGCCTTGTGCGTACGACTGGCCGCTCACACTCTCATAGAAGCCGAAGCCTCGGGCCCAGCCTCGTGATCCGCTGCTGGGCGAAGCGCCGTTGACGGCGGCGTCGATGGCCAGCGGATCATTCACGACCGAACCCTGCTCGGCGACGCCGCCCTGCGACAGGGTGCGGTAGTCGGCGTCGGCGAGGGCATCGCGGTTGA
>JAGWXC010000232.1 GCA_018970045.1 Planctomycetota bacterium
CATCGACGACTCGCAGCCTCATCTGCGACGTCTCGACGCAACCATCCCAGGTCGCCAGATTCACGACCATCGAGCGCAGGCGCTGCGTGGAGAACTGTCCACCGACGAGCTTGATGTCGAGCCCAGCATCGCCCGCCCGGATGTCACCGTCGGCATCGAGCACCGATCCGGCTCCGAAGTTGAACAGCGAGCAGCCGCAGAACGATCCTGAACGATCAGCGGAGTTGAACCCGCCGAAGCCGCTCATGAACGACTCCCAGCCGGAAAAGACCGTGTTGGTCTGGCCACGCCACGATGGCACGGCTTCATTGACGATGGCACCCTGCGCCAGCGGTGCGATAACCACCGCGGCGATAGCCGCTCCCATAAATAGATACATCCCTCTTCTCCTCTCCTAGTTTTTGCGATTCGAACGGAACCGCTCCGAAATCATGATGTCGCGGGAACCGCCGAGGGGAAGCGGTGCATGGAGAAAAATCGCGAATTCAGTGCAACCGCAGTTTGACCGCGTTCGGGGTGGAATTTATGCGCGGTTCAGTACGACTTCGCCCAGACCACGCGCCGCGCGCTCGGCTTGCCGCTGAAGGGGCACGTCCCCGGCTCAGCATCACCATCGATCGGGATGCAGCGCACCGTCACGCCGAGCTCATCCTTGATGCGTTCCTCGATCGCCGGATCGCCGCAGAAGTGCGTCATGGCGAAGCCCGCGTGCATTGGCGTGGGCTGGCCGTCGGCCACCGTTGGCGCCGTGAACCACGAGCGGAACTCCGCCTCGGTGTCGATGCGACGCGTGTTGGCCTCGCGATGCGCCACCGCGCGCGCAAGCAGCCCATCCTGCATCTCCTGCAAGAGCGCAGCGACACCAGCCACGAAATCCGCGCGCTTCACGGCCGCCTTCTCCTTGTGGCCTCGATCACGGCGTGCACAGAACACGCTGTCGCTCTCGATGTCGCGCGGGCCCACCTCGAGCCGCACCGGCACCCCACGCTTGATCCACGTCCAGGCCTTCTCGCCGCCGCGGATGTCGCGGTCATCGATCTCCACGCGCACCGGTTCCCCTGCGAACGAGACCGCCGAGAGTTCCTTCGCCAGCGCGCGGCACCAGCCAAGCACGTGCTCCGCCATCTCGGGCTTCTGGATCACCGGCAGGATGACGATGTGCGCCGGCGCAAGACGAGGCGGCAGCACCAAGCCATCGTCATCCGCATGGGTCATGATCATGCCGCCGATCAAGCGGGTGCTCACGCCCCACGAGGTCGTCCAGGCATGCTCCTGCACGCCATCCTTCGACTGGAACTGGATGCCGCTCGCCTTCGCGAAGTTCTGTCCGAGGAAATGGCTCGTTCCGGCCTGCAGCGCCTTGCGATCCTGCATCATGGCTTCGATGCAGTAGGTGCGCACGGCGCCCGGGAAGCGCTCACCCTCGGTCTTCTCACCACACACGACCGGCATGGCCATCCACTCCTGCGCGAACGTCTCGTACACGCGCAGCATGCGCATGGTTTCGTCCACAGCCTCGGCTTCGGTGGCGTGGGCTGTGTGGCCTTCCTGCCACAGGAACTCCGCCGTGCGCAGGAACAGACGCGTGCGCATTTCCCATCGCACCACGTTGGCCCACTGGTTGATGAGCAGCGGAAGATCCCGGTAGCTCTGGACCCACTTGGCGAAGGTAGCGCCGATGATCGTCTCGCTCGTCGGACGCACAATCAGCGGCTCCTCAAGCTCGCCGTCGGGAATGAGCTTGCCGTCGGGACCGGGCTTCAGCCGGTGATGGGTGACGACGGCGCACTCCTTGGCGAAACCCTCGACGTGGTCGGCTTCCTTCTGGAGGAAGGACAGCGGGATGAAGAGCGGGAAGTAGGCGTTGCGGTGGCCCGTCTCCTTGAACATGCGGTCGAGCGCACGCTGCATGTTCTCCCAGATCGCGTAGCCCCAAGGCTTGATGACCATGCAGCCGCGCACCGGGCTGTTCTCGGCAAGGTCCGCCGCACGCACGACCTGCTGGTACCACTCGGCGTAGTTCTGCTCGCGCGTGGGCGTGATCGCCGTCTGGGGCGCGGCCCCCTGCTTCTGCTGCTTGCCGTCGCTCATTGTGCTGCTCCCATCATGGTGCGTCGATCGTGCCGCAGCGTGATGGCTGCGTGAACGCAGGAAAAGTTAGGGCTTTTCAGGCGCCTCGGCGGGTGCAGCCGCAGGTGCCACCAACTTGGGTGCTGGCGTCGGTGACGCGGCGGGAGCATCCTTCGCTGGCGCGGCGGGTGCCGTGGCTGCGGCCGGCGCTGTCGCTGGCGAAGCCGCCGCCGGATCGCCGCCTGCATTCGGGTTGTTGCAGCTCGGCACGCGGTGCTCGGGCAACCGCCAGCGCTGCAAGTACGTCACGCGGTACGGCGCGAGCGCGGCGCCCTCGAGGTGCACGGTCATGAGCTGCCACAGGCCATCGGCATTGCGCCAGAGCACATCGACCTCGGCGAACGACCCGTTCACGCGCACGCGCTCGACGCTCCACACGCGCTCGCCATCCTTGGTCATCGCGACGGCGCCCGGCCCGAGCAGCGTGGACACCTTGTTCCACACCGTCTTCTGCATGCCAGGGGGGAGGTTCCACACCAGCGGCACGCTCGGGTCCGTGGCCGCGTGCGATGCATCGAGCGCGCGCGACATGACCTGCGGCACCGGATCGAGGAATGGGTCAAGCTGCTGCCACCCATCCTGCTGCGGATAGGCGGCCTTCATGTTGCAACCGCCGAGCATGGCCGGCAGCGCGAGCAGGATCAAGGCGAAGACGATCGATGCAGTCCGTTGCATGCGTGGTCCTCCGGCACATGGCCGGTGATGCTTCCGGCGCGGGGCCGGCGTCGATCAGGAATCGACCTTGGCGATCATCCAGTACTCCAGTTCGACCGGAGCCTGACGACCGAAGATCGTAACAAGGACGCGGACCAGGCCCTTGTCGGGCAGGACCTCCTCGACCGTGCCCTCGTAGTTCTGGAACGGGCCTTCGCGGATCGAGACGTTGTCGCCCTTGACGAACTCCATCTTGACCTGCGGCGCTTCTTCGGGCTTGCGGCTGTCGAAGAGCATCTTCTCGACTTCGGCCGGCGACATGGGTGCCGGGCGACCCGAGGTGCCGACGAAATCGCCGACGCCCGAGGTTTCCTTGATCATGAAGAAGACATCCTGCGGGATGCGGCCATCGGGCTCGAGGCGCAT
>JAGWXC010000233.1 GCA_018970045.1 Planctomycetota bacterium
CGTGCCTCGCTGTCGCAGCCATGCTGCGCGGCCTGCAGTACGTGGTCGCGGAGGTGATCCAGCGTCGCATCTTCGTCCGGCTGGCCTCCGATCTGTCGCGGCGGCTCCCCCGGGTCGACCTCTCGTCGCTCGATGGCGTGCATGCGCCCGAGCTCGTGAATCGATTCCTCGATGTCGTGACGGTGCAGAAGAGCGCGAGCATGATCCTCTTGAATGGGATCAATCTCGTGCTCAGCGCCGCGATTGGCCTCACGGTGCTGGCGTTCTACCACCCGTTCCTGCTGGCCTTCTCGATCTTCGTCGTGCTCGCCGTGGCCATCATCGTGCTCGTGCTTGGGCGCGGTGCCGTGCGGACGGGAGTCCACGAGTCGCGATGCAAGTACGAGGTCGTGGGATGGATGGAGGAACTCGCGCGACACCCGCGCACCTTCATGGTCGGGGCGGGACTCACGCTGGCGCATGCGCGGGCCGACGCGCTCCTGCGTGACTACCTTGGCGCGCGGCGCGAACACTTTCGCGTGCTCATCCGCCAGATCGGAGCGCTGTTGGCCCTGGAGGCCATCGCCGCGACACTGCTGCTGGTGCTCGGTGGCTGGCTCGTGCTGAACCAGCAGCTCACGCTGGGGCAATTGGTGGCGAGCGAGATCATCGTGTCGGCGATCGTGGCGTCGATCTCCAAGCTCGGCAAGCAGTTCGAGGCCTGGTACGACGCTGTGGCCGCGGTCGACAAGCTCGGCTACCTGGTGGATCTCCCGATCGAGCGCCGTAGTGGACAGAGCATGCCCCCTGATGCCGCGGGAGCGGCCATCGCCGCGCGCGGACTCGTCTGCAGCCGGCCGGCTTCGCGTGGCGTGATGGACCCGGTCGATCTCTCCATCGCGCCCGGTGAACGCGTCGCGCTGCTGGGTTCGCGTGGCACCGAGGCGGGCGTGGTGCTGGAGTGCATGCTCGGACTCCGTCAGCAGCAGTCCGGTGACCTGTCGATCGACGGGCTTGACGTCCGGTCGTGGGATCTCTCGAACCTTCGTGCGCGTGCGCTGCTCGTGCGCCCCGGCGAGATCATGACCGGTTCGATCGCCGACAACCTGGCGCTTGGCGACCAAGCCATCGACGATCGACGCATGCTGCAGGCGCTCGGTGACGTCGGTCTCCTCGGGGTGGTCCGGAGCCTGCCGCTTGGACTGCGAACACCGCTGGTGACCGGTGGATTCCCGCTGTCCGAGAGTGAGTGTGACCGATTGCTCGCAGCGCGTGCGATCGTCCAGCGGCCTTCGCTGCTGCTCATCGATGGCTTGCTCGACGGGCACGACAGCACGCGCGAAGCGTTGGCAAGCGCACTGCTGGCGGGCGAGCGTCCGTGGACGGTGGTGATCGCCACTACCGACCCGCGGGTCGCGGCCCGCGCCCAGCGAACGGTCGAGGTGCATCATGCTCAGGATCCAGCCCATGCATGATCCGATGCCGCTGCAGCCGCCACCGATGCCGGTGCTCGCGATGGCCGGCAACGCCCGGCGCTCGCGCCTGCTCGCGCGCCTGCTCGCCTTGCTGTCCGTCCTGCTCGCGCTCTCCCTGGTCGTCGTGCCGTGGCAACAGTCGGTGCGTGGCAGCGGTCGCGTGATCGCCTTCAACCCGCTGGACCGGCGCGCCAACATCGAGGCGCCGGTCGAAGGTCGCGTGCGCCGGCTGAATGTCGTCGAGAACCAGTCGGTCCGGCAGGGCGACGTGATCGCCGAGATCCAGGACAACGACCCCAACCTGCTGCTGAACCTTCGGCTGCAGCACGATGCTGCGGTGGCGCGCAAGGCCGCGGCAGCGCAGCGCATCATTGACCTCGACCTGCAGATCGAGAGCCAGGAATTGGCCAAGCCGCAGGCGGTCGATGCCGCCCAGCAGCGGGTCAACGCCGAGCAATTCGTGGTCGAGACGAACGAGATCAATGCGCGCCGCATGGAGCAGCTGCTGTCGACCGGCGACATCTCGCGGCGGGACTGGGAACTCACCAAGCTGGCGCTTGACAGCGCGCGTGCCAACCTCGCGGCGGCGAAGGCCGTGCTCGAACGTACGGCGCGGGATTACGACGCCACCATTTCGAGCACGAAGGCCAGCCGTGGCCTTGCCGAAGCCGATCTCGCCGCTGCGACCCGCGACATCGCCGCGGTCGACATCCAGATCAGCAAGAGCGAGCAGCAGGTGGTGCTCGCTCCGCGCGACGGCATCGTGCTGAACGTGGCCGCGACCGAAGGCGCGTACCTCAAGCCCGGCTCGCCGATCTGCGTGCTCATTCCGCAGACCGAGGAACGGTTCGTCGAGGCCTGGATTGATGGCATGGACATGCCGCTCATCGCGCCACGAGGCAGCGAGATCGGGTCGGGCGTCGGAAGCCGGGTGCGCCTGCAGTTCGAAGGATGGCCGGCGGTGCAGTTCGTCGGTTGGCCGAGCGTGGCCGTGGGGACCTTCGGCGGCGAGGTGGTCTCGATCGATGCCGTCGATGATGGCGCCGGCAGGTTCCGCATCGTGATCCGGCCGGATCCCGACGATGCGCCATGGCCCGACACCCAGTACCTGCGCCAGGGGGTGCGGACCAAGGCCTGGGTGCTGCTTCGTACGGTGCCGCTGTGGCAGGAAGTCTGGCGCCAGCTCAATGGCTTCCCGCCGGTGGTGGCGCCCAAGGAACCCGTGACGAAGAAAGCCCCGGACGCCTGAGGGGACCGCCGCTCCGGATCGCTCAGTGCCTCGCCGGCCCCTGCGGTTCAAAGATGAACTTCTCGGTGTTCCAGTCGCCGTCGGGTGTGAGCGGATCGCGGCTGCCTTGCACGTTGGTCGTCACGTCGCGGTTGAGCGCCCATTCGGCGTGGCCGTCCGCGAAGAGCAGGTGACCGCCCTCGAAGTGCCGCGCCGCGAATCGCTTCCAGCTGCACTGCGAGCGATCGAGGTTGCGCGTGAAATGCGGGTCGTTGGGCGGCAGTTCCTGCGGGCGGCCCCGAAGCTCGAGCATCAGCAACGTCCGATCCGACTTGCTGATGTGGGCGTGGCTCATCAGCGTGCGATCGGTATCCGGCAAGCCCAGTTTCTGGAGGAAGACGTTGTTCAGCCGGATGTTCATCACGTAACCGAACCAGAACTGGCGCTTCACGCCCGCTGGGCCCGCTTCGCCGAACTCCCACGGCGTGCCGGACTCGCTCGTCGCGGACGGATCAGCCCACACCGTG
>JAGWXC010000017.1 GCA_018970045.1 Planctomycetota bacterium
GGGGCCCGCAAGCGCGACCCACCCCATGCTGCGCCGACCGTTGCGCATGCGCGATGGGTCGACCGGCATCAACCCCCACGCGATGCCCACGATCGCGAACATCAGCAAGGAGGCCCACCCCATGTGCACCAAGGGATTCCACGTCATGTGGCCGGTCTCGATCGGCGTGCGGTCACCTTGCCAGATCGCCGCCCAGCCGTGCGCCAGCTCATGGAGCGTGATGCTGAAGATCACGATGAGGGCGTAGCCCGCCACCATCCATGCCCCAGAGTCCTGATACCACTGGTGAACCCACCAACCGCTGCTCATGGGGCGCAGGCTACCGCTGATGCCCCGATAACGCGCTGGCTCCCTGCTACACGACTCCACCCCTTGCGGCGAGTCGCTGGTTCCGTACACTGCTCGACTCGCATCCGCGTCCCAAAGGCGCGCCGCACGGCCCCATCCATCGCGACCACACGTCGCAGGGCTCCACGGCTCGCCCGGTCAGCGACCTCGGCCACTGTGGCCCGGGGCGCCCCGAGGGAAGCGCAACACGGAGTCATCACATGGTTGTCCTTCGCCTGAAGAAGATGGGTCGCATCCATCGTCCGTTCTATCGCCTGTCCGCCATGGACAAGCGCTCGCCGCGCGACGGCGCCGTCATCGAGGCCCTGGGCTGGTTCGATCCGCTCGGCCCCGAAGGCAAGCAGTGGAACCTCAACGCCGATCGCATCGTGCACTGGCTCTCGGTCGGTGCGCAGCCCTCGGAAACCGTGGTCGACCTGCTCAAGCGCGCCAGCATCACGCCGACGGTCGGCAAGGGCAAGCGCCCGATCTCCAAGCAGTACGAGGTCACCCGCGCCCGCGGCCACACCAAGCTCAAGCCCGCCGCGGCTCCCGCCAAGAAGTGACCTGACCACGCCGCGCCATGGCCATCCGCCTGGACATCCTCACGCTCTTCACCGAGATGTTCCCCGCCGTGCTGCACACCAGCATGACCGGGCGGGCGATCTCGTCGGGAGCGGTCGAAGTCCACACGCACGACATCCGTGCGTGGGCGGACAACAAGCACCAGAAGGTCGATGACCGCCCCTTCGGCGGCGGTCCCGGCATGGTGCTCATGGCCAGTCCGGTGGCCGATGCCGTCGACGCCGTCCAGGCGATGGATGCGCGCCCTGCGCGCCGCATCCTGCTCTCGCCCAGCGGCCGGCCGCTCACGCAGCGCCTCGTCGAGGACCTCGCGTCCTCGCCTCGGGTCATGCTGGTGTGTGGCCACTACGAGGGCATCGACCAGCGTGCGATCGATTCGCTCGGCCTCGAGGAAGTGAGCATCGGAGACTTCGTCGTCTCCGGTGGCGAACTCCCCGCGATGCTCTTGGTCGATGCGATCGCCCGCCTCCAGCCGGGCGTGCTCGGCCACGAGCTCAGCGCGGCGCAGGACAGCTTCTCGCTTCGCGATCCACAGGGCCGTCCGCTCCTGGACTGCCCCCACTACACCCGCCCGCGCGAGTGGCGCGGGCAATCCGTTCCCCCCGTGCTGCTCGATGGTGACCATGCCGCAATCGCTGCATGGCGTCTCGGGCAGCAGGTCGAGCGCACGCGCGAGCGTCGCCCCGACCTCCTTGAACCGCGACCTCTGGGACATGCGCCCACGTCGCCACGCCACAACGGCCTGTGCACCCCGTGCCCATGCTGAACGGCCATCCGGGCCATCGTGCCCAAGGTTGAGATTCCCATGAACCGAAGCAAGATCCTCGAAGACGTCGTCGCCGGCCAGGTCAAGCCCGAAGGCACCATGCCCCAGCTCAAGGTGGGCGACACCCTCGACGTGCACTACAAGATCATCGAAGGCGACAAGGAGCGCGTGCAGGTCTTCCAGGGCGTGCTCATCGCCCAGAAGGGCCGTGGCATCAACAAGATGATCACGGTGCGTCGCATCGTCGCCAACGAAGGCGTCGAGCGCATCTTCCCGCTCAACTCGCCCCGCGTCGAAAAGGTCGACGTGCTCCGCCGCGCCGAGGTGCGCCGTGCGAAGCTCTACTACCTGCGCGACCGCCAGGGCAAGAGCCGCCGCCTCCGCGAAGACCGCGAAGGCTCGAAGGCGAAGGCCTGATCCCGCGGCATGCGGATCAGGCTCGCGAAGTCGTTCTCGTTCGAGGCGGCGCACTTCCTCCCCTCCTTCCCCGAGGGGCACAAGTGCCGTCGCATGCACGGGCACTCGTTCAAGGTCGATGTGGTCGTCGAGGGTCCGCTCGACCCTGCGCGCGGCTACCTCGTGGACTACGGCGACATCAAGCGCGCCGTGGCTCCGCTGCAGGACGAGCTCGACCATCGCCTGCTCAATGACCTGCCCGGGCTCGCCAACCCGACCAGCGAGATGCTGGCGGTCTGGGTCTGGGACCGGCTGCAGCCAGTCCTCCCCATGCTCGCCGAGGTGATCGTGCACGAGACCTGCACGAGCCGCTGCGAATACCGCGGTCCCTCGGCATGACTGCATCCATCATGATGGCCGGCCACATGCGCGCAGGCGTGTGCACGGCCATGGGTGCGGGAACCATCACCTTGGACGGCGCCCCATGGGGCGCGTGGCTGCCGGGCAGCCTGCTCGAGCCCGGCGCCTGGCCCGAGGGCGCACCGCGGGTCCTGGCCTTCACCGGCTCGCTCGCAGGATCACCGGACGAAGGCGACCTGCGCAATTGGATGCCCGCGGGCATCGAGGCCTGCCGGAGCGCACTCGCCACCGCGCTCGCTCGTGCGCAGGAACGCCGACAGCGACTGGTGATCGTGCCGCACGCACTGCATCTGGTCAGCGATCTGCACTCGACCCTTCGACTCCTGCGCGAGCATCAGGGCATCGGTGTGGCGCTTGCGCCGGCGGCGCTGCTCACCGCCAGCATGCTCGAGCACGCCGGCGATCACCTCACCCGCATCCTCGGCACGCTCGGCCCCATCGCCGACGCGATCATCCTGCATGACCTTGCTCGGTGCGTGGACCCGGACGGCGAACCATCCGTCAAGGCCTGCGCGTGGCGCCGCGGCGTGCTCGATGCAGCGCTTGTCGGCTCACTCCTGCCCGCCGGCATCCCCGTGCTGACGCTGGACCAGTAGCGGACCATCCACAGCGTTGGGCGTTCGCCCGCAGCCGGCGCTTCACTCCGACAGCTCGACCGTCCAGTACGCCTCGTCGAGGAACGCCTTCCACGACTGGTAGCGCGGGCTGCCCAGCCGCAGCGCAATGGCGGGATTCCGCTTGGGTTTCACGGGAACCTTCACCAATCTCATGTTCGCCTGCTGCGGCGTGCGCCCACCCTTGCGCGCGTTGCAGCGCACGCACGCGCACACCAGGTTGGTCCAGCTGTTCTCGCCGCCCTGCACGCGCGGCACGACGTGGTCGAGCGTGAGTTCCTTCGTGCTGAAGTGCTTGCCGCAGTACTGGCAACGGCTGCCATCGCGCGCGTAGATGTTGCGACGGTTGAGCTTCACCTGCTCCTTGGGGAAACGGTCGTAGCCGAGCAGACGGATCACCTTCGGCACGGCGATCACGATGCGCGTGGTGTGCACCCAGTCATGCGCCTCGTGCTCGTACTGGCGCTGGTACTCCGCGGCCTGCGCCCAGCTGTCGAAGGAGTAGCCGACCCACGATCCACCCTCGACCGAGATGACTTCTGCGGCCTCTTTGGCCAGCAGCGTGAAGGCCCGGTACGCATCGATGACCCGCACCGCCGCGTACAGCCGGTTGAGGACGAGGACCTTGGTGTCCAGGACGCCAGCCTGAGAGCTCATTCTCGCGCACCTCCGAAGGCGATCCATGCCTTCGACCAAGCATGCTACCGGACGTGACCGATGCAAGCACGACCCGAGTGCGCCTTCACGCGATCCTCACGCGGTCACTTGAGCAGCATGAGGTTCAAGGTCACGATCAGGCCGTTGTTCAACGCATGACCGACCATCGGTGCCACCAGGCTGCCGCGCAGTTCCCTGACCAGGCAGAAGCTCATGGCCAAGGCACCCAGGATGGGCACGAAGAGCACGCCCTGCGGGTGAATCGCCGCGAACACGAAGCTGCTCAGCAGGGCCGACACGACCATGCTCGCCAAGAGCGGCATGGAGCCGGTCGCGCCACGCAAGCCGCGATAGAGCCCGCCTCGGAAGAGGATCTCCTCAAGCACGGGGGCCACGACCGCCGCCACGAGGTACCAGATCACGATGCCGCCAGCCGAACTCGACCGAAGGCCCTCTTGCAATGGGTGACTGGCGTCCGAGAGCGAACCGCCGAACAGCCAGCCCAGCAGCAGCGAGAGCACCAACCCCACCAGCACCATCGGCACGGCCATGCACCACGCGAGCACGCCCCACGCCGCCTCGCGCACAACGCCAGCACCCATGGTCAGGCCGAGCTCACGCCGAAGCTCGCCCCACGACATCCCCCGCAGGATCGGCCACGCCAGCGCCACCAGCCCCAGCGCCTGGAAGGTGATCACGCCAAGCGTGCCGAGACCACCCAGGTCCGCTCGCGACGCGACCACGCCAAGCACAACCTCGTAGACGACCCACGCCGCGAACAGTTCGATGTGGATGCCCTGGTGGCCCAGGAGCGTCGGCGCGAGCCGTGACATCGGCGCGCCGCTCGAGGCCTTCACCGACAGCATGACGAGCGTGACCACGCCGATGGCGAGCGCCACGAGGGCAATGCCGAAGAACCCGACCACCGAGAACGCGATGCGCGTGGCACGTTCCGCGACCTGCGCGCCAAGAGCTGCATCACCCGTGGCCATCGATTCAAGCAGCGATGCCGATGCGCCCAGGGGCGACAGCGACTCGCGGGTCACGCCCTCAGGCAGTGCCCGCGCAGCGTCAGCGCGCTCCGGCGGCGACGTGGGCGCACTCGTCGTGGATGAGCCGATCGTCTCCGCCTGCGCCAGACAAGCCTTGACCTGCTGCACCAAGGCATCCTGCGGCCGTTCGGCCTCGAGCGACTGCATCATCCCGTTCTCGGCATCCTCATCGCCCATCCAACGTGCTGCGATCGCGAAGGCAAGTCGCTCCAACGTGCCTTGGGTCTTCAGCGGGTCGAGCGACGACATCCCAGCCCCGATCGCTTCCGCGCCTGCCCAGGACTTCATGGCCACCACCATCTGGATGGCCGCGTCGGCCTGCGGGCTCACCATGGTCGGTGCCGTCGAGGGGGCCTGCTCCGCGGACTCGGGCTTCAACAGCCCGAAGCCATCGGTCAGCATCCAGGCGCATCCCGCGAGGATCGTGACCCAGGCCGCCACCGCGGAACGAACCGATCCCGGACGCGGTCGAGAACCAAAGGACGAGTTGGTCATGCCGCGCATCGTACGGATCGTTGTCTTCTGCTCATGATCGACAACCACGTACGGCCTGCTGAGGGTCTTCCCCGCCCATAACCAACTCACTTCTCCCTTGACGGCACGAGCGATTTCTGTATCCTCCTCGATCCTCCACTGCCCGAGCGCTGGGTGCGCCACGAGCCGCGGATGGATCAAGGAAACGAGCCTCATCATGCCCCGCCAGACCTACCACGCGAAGCCCGGCCAAGTTCCCGCCACGTGGCGTCACATCGACGCCGATGGCAAGGTCCTCGGTCGCCTCGCCACCGAAGTCGCCACCATGCTCATGGGCAAGCACAAGCCCGAGTACACGCCCAACGTCCTCTGTGGCGATTGCGTGATCATCACCAATGCCTCGAAGGTCGTGCTCACGGGCAAGAAGGCCGACCACAAGACCCTCCGCAAGTGGAGCGGCTACCCCGGCGGCCTCAAGGTCCGCACGTACGCCGACCTGCAGGAGAACGACCCCTCGCGCATGGTGACGGAAGCCGTCATCCGCATGCTGCCGCGCGGCCGTCTCGGCCGTCGCATCCAGCGCAACCTCCGCGTCTTTGCCGGCGCCGAGCACACCCACCAGGCCCAGCAGCCCGTTGCGGCCAGCTGAACCGGATCCGAACGATCAACGCACCGACGACCAACGAAGGACTGAAGACGAATGACCACTGAAACGATCGCCCCGAAGAAGGCCTACGCCACCCGCAGCGCCGATGCGCAGGGTTGGTACTGGGGCACTGGCCGCCGCAAGACCGCCGTCGCTCGCGTGCGCGTGAAGGCCGGCAACGGCGAGTTCATGGTGAACGAGCGCCCGATGGAGGAGTTCTTCGTCGAGGATCGTGATCGCAAGGCGATCCTGAACGTCCTCGACAAGACCGCCCAGAAGGGCAAGATCAACGTGCGCGTCACCTGCACCGGTGGCGGCTTCACCGGCCAGGCCGGCGCCGTCATCATGGGCCTCGGCCGCGCCCTGCTGTGCTATGACGCCAACCTCGAGAGCATGCTGCGCGAGCACGGGTTCCTGACCCGCGACGCGCGTGAGGTCGAGCGAAAGAAGCCCGGCCAGGCCGGCGCCCGTCGTCGCTTCCAGTTCTCGAAGCGCTGATCCGGCCTCCCGCTCCGGCGGAGACCACCGAACCTTCCACAACGCCGCCATGCCTGGCGGCGTTGTGCGTTTGGCAGCGGGTGCACCTTCCGCTCAACGCGCCGCAAGCGACGCACGCCACGAGCGCCGCGCCGCATCGGCTGCATCGGCCAGGCGCACGTGCATGGCTCCCCGCGCGATCCGATGGTCCGAGGCCAGTTCATCGATGGACCGAGGACGATTGCCCTGCCAACCATGGAACGCGCCGAGGAGTTCGAGGGTGGTTCCCCCAAGCAACACCGCCCCGGCGCGCTGGCCGCAGCCTGGAGCGACCGCGCCGATCCATGGGCACGCGCGGAGCACTGCATCACCGAGCCGCACCGGGTGCGGATGCATGGCGGGTGCGCGCCCGGGTGCGTGCAGGGTCGGTCGGCGCGCGAGCTGCTGTTCGAACGCAAGCTGGGCGACGCGATCCACGCGAAGGCGATGCGGCGCCACCGTCGAGAGATCGACCTGGAACGTGGCGTGGACCACGCACGCTTGCGCGAGTTCAACGGCCGTCCGGAGGGGATCCGCCGGAAGGTGCGACACGGGTGCTTCCATCATGGCCGCGAGCCGCTGCAGCACGCGGGGCGTGTGCCACGCCACCAGCGTCCGAAGCAGCATCGCAGCCCAACGCGCATCGAGTTCGGCCCGCTCCACGGTGCCCGGTCGAATCTGGCCGACCACTCCCGCGCGGGCCCGCCAGAGCAGGAATCGCAGCGCCGCAAGCGCCGTGAAGTCGCGGCCCTCAGGCTCAGGTGACGCGGCGCAGGCGTCCACGGCATCGTCGGGAGGCTGGTGCACGAGCCCGCACGCGAGCCACGGTGCCCCCAGCAGCACGCTCGATGCCTCGGCATGCACGAAGGTCGGCAGCGCCGGCCCATGCGGCAGGGTCTGCGCCAGCCGCGCGGCACGATCCGCGACGATGCGCCGCGACGTATGGGCCGTGCTCAAGCCGGCAGCACGAGCGATGCTGACCAACGGGATGCCTCGCCCAGCGCATCGGGCGAACCAACCATCCGGCCGTGTGATGCGCCCCGCCGAGGCACCGCCGGCCTGCCAGATCAACCGGACGGCCTCAGGCGTGATGCCATGCGCGGCGGCGACCGTGCGCTGCGCCTGCGCAAGCGACGGTGCGCGCGGCGCTTCACGCGCGACGGCATCGATCACCTTGCGCCGCTCGTTCGGTGCGAGGCGGCGGAACTTGCCCGCTCGAGCCACGAGGCGCGCATGATGGACCTGAATGCCGCTGGCGATCGACTCGCGCACGCCGAGGATCGGCTCGGCTCCCTCACGTTCGAACCACTCGAGCGCAAGGCCGAATCGGCGCCACCGGCGCAGCGTGCGCTCGCTGACCGACCAACGTTCCGCAAGCTCGGCGATCGTCACGACCGCGCCGGTCGACTGGTCAGGCACGACCGGCGCTCGACGGCTCACCTCGAGCACGAACGTGCACAGGTCCGTGCGGATCGCCGCGCCCGCAACGAGATCATCCAATCCGCGATCGACCCGGAACCCCGTGATCCGGAACGTGACGAAGCCCATCGGGTACGACTGGTCGGGATCGAGTTCGCCGATCAAGGTCAAGGCGTTGGCCACGTGCTTGCGCGCTGCCGGCGCGGGCGCGAACGCCAGTTGGCGGGCCAGGTCGGCCATGGCTTGCGTGAGGTAGGCCACGGCCGCAGCCATCGCGGTTCACTCCCCTGCGTTCGGTGACGCCGCCGCGGACCGCGGAACCGAGGCCGATCGCATCGATCGATCGACTTCCAAGGCACGCTCATGCACGCGCGGCAACCGGGCACTCAATCCGCAAAGGATTTCGTAGGGTTTCTTTCCAGCCACCCGCGCGACCTCGAGTGGATGCGTGGCCTGGGCTCGGTCGGTGCCGAGCAGTTCGACTGGAGCACCATAGAGCTCCTGCGGCGCTCCCCAGCTGCCCACGATGGATCCGGCATCGACGGTCAACTGATCCATGTTCACGGCTCCGACCACCGGCACGGTGTGCCACGCGCCTCGAGCGTGGATGCGAACGGACTGCTGCAGGCCCGGCTGAGGCGAGGGATAGCCATCGGCGTAGCCCACTGGAAGCAACGCGATCACCGTGTCCCGCGCCGAGCACCAGGTGCTGCCGTAGCCCACAGGCGTTCCAGCCGGCACGCGCTTGGCCTGCACCACGCTGGTCGTCCAGCGGACGACCGACTCCAAGCCGTCGTCGCTGGCGAACGCCCCCCACTCATCATCGACGAGACCGGTCCACGCCAGCCCAACGCGGATCATGCCGCGATGCGATGCGGGGTCGCGAACGGTGGCATGGCTGCTCGCCACGTGCACGAGGAGCCCGCGCGGCAGCCAGGCCGAGCACCGCGCCATCCACTCATCGAGGCATCGCAACTGCGCGTCGGTGGCGCTGGCGCTTCCGCTGGAGACGAGGTGCGAAAACACGCCGGCGAGTTCGAGCTCGCGGCTGGTGTGGACCAGCCGCACCAGCTCCTGCGCCTCGGCCGGGCGCGCACCGCCGCGGGTCATGCCGGTGTCGAGCTCGAGGTGCACCGGCACGCGCATGCGCAAGCCCGACTCGCGGATGGAGGCGATCAGCGCCCGAGCCTGTTCCGCATCGTGGATCGTGAGGTGCACCTGTCCCGCGATGAACTGCGGACGGGCGGCATCATCGGCATCCAGCCGGTGCACGGGCATGAGGACCAGGATCGGTGCCGTGCAGCCTGCATCGGCCAGGGCATTGGCCTGGGGCAGGCTGTAGACCGCGAGCATGTCGACATCGTGCTCGACCATCGCAGGCCAGATGCGGTTGGCGCCGAGCCCGTAGGCATCGGCCTTGAGCACCGTGCACATGGCCCGGTCAGGGCCGATCAGGCCACGCAATCGACGCACGTTGCGCCCGATGGCCCGAAGATCGATGGTGATCGTGCTGGTGGAATCCATGATGCGCGTCCCTGCGCCGTCCGTGCATTACTATCACGGGGCTGCGCCCACGCGCACCGAAAGAAGGCACTTTGGACAAGAGCGAGATCTTCGACACGCAGACCACCTTTGCCGACCTGGGGCTGAACGAGAGCATCCTGGCCGACCTCGACCGGCTCGGCTTCAAGCACCCGACCTTCATCCAGTCGAAGCTCATCCCGATCGCGCTCTCCGGCAAGGATTGCCTCGGCCAGGCCAAGACCGGCACCGGCAAGACGGCGTCGTTTGCGCTCCCCGCACTGCAGATGCTCAAGCCCGGCGATGCGTTCGCGGCGCTCATCCTCGTGCCCACGCGCGAACTGGCCATCCAGGTCGCCAAGGAATTCCACGAACTCGGCGGCCGGACGGGACTCAAGGCCGTCCCGATCTACGGTGGCCAGCCGATCCGCCAGCAGATCCCGCTCCTCGAGGGCAACCCCGAGATCATCGTGGGCACGCCCGGCCGCATCATGGACATGCGCGAACGTCGGCTGATCACCTACGACCACGTTCGCTACGCCGTGCTCGACGAAGTCGATCGTATGCTGGACATCGGCTTCCGCGAGGACATCCGCAAGATCCTCGGCGGCATGCGCAACCACCCGCAGACCGTCTTCGTCTCGGCCACGATCAGTGACGAGATCGAGAAGCTCGCGCGCAGCTACATGCGCAATCCCGAGAAGATCGTGACCGTGGCCAAGAGCCTCACGGTGCAGCAGGTCGCGCAGAGCTACCTCAGCGTCGAGCCGTGGGACAAGCGCCGACTGCTGCTGCACCTGCTGCGCCGCGAGGAGCCGGGCCTGACCGTCGTCTTCTGCCGCACGAAGAAGGCCGTCGACGACGTCACGCTCTTCCTGAACGACAAGGGCATCGATGCCCACGCGATGCACGGCGACATGTACCAGCGCAAGCGCGACAAGGTCATGGATCGGCTGCGCGACGGCAAGCTCAGCGTGCTGGTGGCGAGCGACCTGGCGGCGCGCGGCCTCGACGTCGACGACATCACGCACGTGGTGAACTACGACGTGCCCGAAGACCCCGAGGTCTACATCCACCGCATCGGCCGCACCGCCCGCGCCGGCCGCAACGGCGTGGCCTGGATGTTCGTGTGCCCTGACCAGGGCGACCTGCTGACGGGTGTCGAGCGCCTCGCGAACATCGAGATCCCACGCCTCGAGTACAGCGACTTCACGCCCGGCCCGATCCCGCAGGCCGTGGTGGCACGGCGCGCCGAAGAGGCCCAGCGCAAGGCAGCGTCGGCCGAATCGAAGTCGCGAGACATTCTGGCCACCACCAAGGTCGATCCAGCCGACGAGGCCAAGTTCCCTGGCGGCGCGGTCCCGATGCTCCCTCCGCCCAAGCGGCTTGGTGGCCGTCTGGCCACGCGCCGACGCTGAACGATGGCAGAGCGGCCACTCTTGATCAGCGACGAGGTATGCGACGCGCTGGCGCACGGGCGCGCGGTCGTGGCGCTCGAAACGGCCGTGCTCACTCATGGCCTGCCCCGCGAACCGGCGGCGGCACTGCCTCCGGTGGTTGCTGATCACCCTGACTTCGCCCTTGGCGTTCCGCTGAACCTGTCGCTCAGCCTGGCGATGGAGCGCGCGGTCCGGACCCACGGCGGCGTGCCAGCGACCGTAGCCATCGTCGATGGCGCGCTCAAGGTCGGCTGCACGCGCGGCGACCTCGAACGGCTCGCCACGGATCGCAACGCCCGCAAGGCAAGCATGCGTGATCTGGGCCCGCTGTGCGTGGCTCGGTGCTGCGCTGGCACGACCGTCAGTGCCACGCTCGTCGCCTGCGGCCTCGCCGGGATCCGGCACTTCGCCACCGGCGGCCTCGGTGGCGTGCATCGTGGCTTCGCCCACACGCTCGACATCAGCGCAGACCTCGGTGCGCTCGCACGCACGCCCACCTGCGTCGTGTCCAGCGGAGCCAAGAGCATCCTCGATCTCAAGGCCACGCTGGAAGCGCTGGAAACCCTGGGCGTGCCGGTGATCGGCCTCGCCACGGCAACCTTCCCTGAATTCACGGATGGCGCGGGCACGCTTCCCCTGCACTCCACCGCAGCCACACCGAACGATGCCGCACGCGCATGCCAGGCCCACTGGTCGCTCCTGCCGACCGTCGGTGTGGTGCTTGCCAATCCCTGTCCCCCGGCGCACGTGCTCGATCATGGTGGATCATCCGCCATGGCGGACGAACTCGCGGCGCAGGCCATCGCCTCGGGCATCGACGGGAACCTGGTCACGCCGTGGCTGCTTGCCCAGGTCGCGGCGCGCACCAACGGGCAGTCCCTCGATGCGAACATCGCCTTGCTTCTTGACAATGCGCGGTGCGCCGCGCTCGTCGCCCGGGAAGCCGCCGCGGCTGCCGAGTGAGCCGAATCCACCCCGTCGAGCGCACCGGGTCGCCTCGACTCGCTCGTGACCCCGTTGGTGGGAACAACCAGAAGCCCCGGGGTTTCAGCCGGCGTGGCTTGACGCAGCCCCGGTCGCGTGCTCTACTTCGTGCCGAAGGCGCTGCGTTTCCCGCGGCGCGCACCCTGAACGAATTCGGGTTCGTGGGCCTCGCCTCAGCGGCGGGTCCGGCCGTTCGTGCGGCGCCTTCCACTGCATGGCCACCAAGAAGACGACGGGCTCGAAGGAGCCCAAGGCCCCCAAGGCCGCCCCAGCCAAGTCATCCTCCGCGTCGCGCAAGGCGACCCCGGTCGTGGCCGCACCTGCCAAGCGCACGGCGCGCTCCGGCAGCGCTGCGACCAAGGCCGCAGCGTCCAGCACGCCTGCGCGCAAGACCCCCAGCAAGACCACGAGTAAGACCCCGAGCAAGACCCCGAGCAAGACTGCCGAGCCAACCGTCAAGAACGTTGCCAAGAAGGTTGCCACATCGCCCGCCAAGGCGGTGGTGACGGGGACCTCAGCCAAGGCACCCAAGCTTGCTCCCGCCACGCCACCCAGCGCGTCAGCCTCAACCAAGGCAACGGCCCGCACGGGCCGACCGAAGGCGAAGGCGCCCGCGAGGTCCATCCAGCAGCCTGCGTCCGGCGAGTCGCGTGGACCCTCGACCACGGTTGAGGCTGCGGAGGCCCCAGTTCACAGCGACAGCGTCCTCCAGCACTCGATCGCCCAACCAGATGCTGCCGCTGCATCAGCCGCCGGCGCCGCGTCGAGTGACATGAGTCATGACCTCGAGGGTGCGTTGCCATCGGCGAGCAGCACCACGGACCAACAGTCGCCTGCCGATCCCGCGGCCCCCACAGTCAAGCCCATCTTCCGCCGCGTCGGCAACGCATGGATGAAATTTGACCCCTCGGACCTCGACGGCATCGCCAAGGCAGAGGCCGAGGCAGCCGCCATCGCCGCGAATCCAGACCTTGCCCCACCGCCACCGCCGGCCCCCAAGCGCCAGGAACCACGGCACCAGCAGCAGCCACGGCCCCAGCATCAGCAGCGCTCGGCAGCCGCCGTGCTCGATGGCAGCCCGGACCAGCCCGGCGATGATGCCGACGGTGAGCATGAGGACGGCGACGACGGCCAAGCCTGGGAGGGCGGTGGCGATCACCACCACGCACCCGAACCTCCAGCACCGATCGAGCAGGTCACCGGCGTGCTGGATCTCTCGGGCAGCGAAGCCCGACTGCGGCAGTTCGGCAGCAACGGCTGGGTGCCATCGCACGACGAGCCGCAGGTGCCGATGGAGCTCGTGCAGCGCTTCAACCTGCGCAACGGCAACCAGGTCACCGTGAACGTGCAGATGATCCGCGTGCGCAAGCGCCGCGGCCCGAAGAAGCTCCGTCGTACGGTCGTGGGCATCGAGTCGGTCGAGGGTCTCGATCCATCCGCGTGGTCATCACGCCCGCCCTACGGCGAACTCACGAGCATCGATCCACAGCCGCGCATGCACCTCGAGTACCGGGGCTGCCCCCCAGCGTGCCGGCTGATCGACCTCTTCTGCCCGATCGGATTCGGCACCCGCGGGCTCATCGTCGCCCCGCCCAAGGCAGGCAAGACGATCCTGCTGCAGCAGATTGCGCACGGCATCAAGCACAACCACCCACAGGTGGAACTGATCGCCCTCCTCATCGATGAACGCCCCGAGGAAGTCACGGATTTCCGGCGCAACGTGCCGGCCCTCGTGCTCGCCTCGAGCAACGACCAGGACCTGGAGCGCCACACCCAGATGGGCATCATGGCCATCGAGCGCGCCCGCAGGCTGTTCGAGGCCGGCAAGGATGTCGTGGTGCTGCTCGACAGCCTCACACGGCTGGGCCGAGCCTTCAACAACAATCGTCGCTATTCGACCGGCGGTCGCACGATGTCGGGCGGGCTCGATTCGCGGGCGCTCGAGATTCCCAAGCAGCTCTTCGGCGCGGCTCGCAAGGCCGAGGAAGGCGGCAGCCTGACGATCATCGCCACGTGCCTCGTCGACACCGGCAGCCGCGCCGACCAGGTGATCTTCGAGGAATTCAAGGGCACGGGCAACATGGAACTGATCCTCGATCGGTCCATCGCCGAGCGAAGGGTCTACCCCGCCATCAACCTCGCGGCCAGCGGCACGCGCAAGGAGCACCTGCTCATGGGCGAGCGCGAGATGAAGACCATGACCGCCCTGCGCCGTCGCCTCATGTCGATGCCGCCCTTCGTGCAGGTCGAGCAATTGGTCGCCGCGGTCAACCGAACGACCGACAACGAAACGCTCGTCCGCGGCAGCGGCGGCTGATCCACCCACGCGCATGCCGGCGCCGAGCCCGTTCTTCGCCAACGCCTTCGACAGCGACCTGCGCGGCGATGGGCTGTTCCTTGCGGAGAGCCCTCGCGTGATCCGGCGCGCCCTGCACGCCATGCACGCCGATGAACGTGGCACTGCGCGCATGGTGCCCCGCGTTCGGCCGCTGGAACTGCTCGCCTGCGACGACGCCATGACCGAGATCGGCAGCGCGCTGGGCTTCTTCCCGCTGGTCATCCACCGCATCAGCCACGACGAGCTCACGGCGCTCACCGGCTACCGCATGCACGATGGCGCCATCATGCTCTGCTCCCGCCCGGGCGAACCGAGCGCCAAGCGCCGCAAGAGCGAGGATGCCGCCTGCGCCGATCTGGATGCCTTCGCCGCGAGCCTTCCGGCGTCCTGCACGGTGCTCGCTGGCGATGGGATCGTGCATACCGACAACATCGGCAGTCTCTTCCGCAACGCGGCGTGCTTCGGCGAGGCAGGGCTGCTGCTGAGCGAACGCTGCGGCGACCCGCTCAACCGCAAGGCGATCAGGATCGCCAGCGGGCGGACCTTCACCGTGCCGTGGGCTCGTGCGCATGCGCTTCACGATGCGCTCGCAGCGTTGCGTGATCGCCACGGCTTCACCCTGATCGCCGTCGAGGACTGCGCCGGCGCCAAGCCCCTGTGGAGCGTGCCCATGCCTCCGCGGAGCGTGTTCGTCTTCGGCGCCGAGGGCGCGGGAGTGCGCACCGCAACGATGGAAGCCTGCGGCATGACGGTCAACCTGCCCATGCAGGGACAGCACGACCTGCGCGAGGCAGACGACGTGCCGAGCCTGAATGTGGCGGTGACCTCAGCCCTCGTCCTGGCTGAGCGGCGACGCCGCCAGGCCCAGTCGGTGGCCGGGACCGCGTGACGCGGCGATCTCGCGCACGTGCTCTGCGGGCACGCGCTGCACCTTCGCACCGAGCCGATTGAGCACCTGCTCCATGCGCGCGTAGCCGCGGTCGAGGTGGTAGACGCGGTGGACGATGGTCTCGCCTTCCGCGGCGAGGCCAGCCAGGACCAGGCATGCGCTCGCGCGGAGGTCACTTGCCATGACCTCGGCGCCACTGAGCGGGCTTCGGCCCGTGATCACGCAGACGTTCTGGTTGCGCTGCACCTGCGCCCCCATGCGGGCCAACTCGGCCACGTGGAGGAAGCGCTCGGTATAGATCTTCTCGGTGATGATCGAGTTGCCTTGGGCCTGGGTGAGCAGCGCCATGAACTGGGCCTGAAGGTCGGTCGGGAAGCCCGGGTGCGGCTGAGTGGTGATCGTGGTCGGGCGCAGGAAGCGCTCGCTGAAGACACGCACGCTGCAGCGCTCATCGCTGTCGGCGGCGTTCAGCTTCTCGATGCGCACGCCGATCTCGTTCCAGCGGTCGAGCGCGCACAGCAGGCTGTCGTAGGGGAAGTCGTGCAGCACGACCTGGCCATTGGTCATGGCCGCAGCGATCGCGTAGGTGCCCGCCACGATCCGGTCGGGCATGACGGAGTGCGAGGCGCCCGAGAGTTCATCGACGCCCTCGATGACGATGCGCGGGCTGCCGTCGCCGGTGATCTTGGCGCCCATCGAGCGCAGCAGACGCGCCACATCGACGACCTCGGGCTCGCAGGCGGCACCCTCGATCACCGTGCGCCCCTTGGCCAGGGTCGCTGCGCACATGACGTTCTCGGTGGCGCCCACGCTCGAGCCATTGGGGCCGCCGAGGAAGATCGTGGCACCCGTGAGGCGGTCGGCGCTCACGGTGATGTAGCCGCCTTCCATCTCGATCTTGGCGCCGAGGGCGCGAAGTCCGCGCAGGTGCAGGTCGACGGGGCGATCGCCGAACGCGCAGCCGCCGGGCAGGCTCACGAAGGCCTTGCCCCGCTTGGCGACCAGCGGCCCAAGCACGCTGATCGAGGCGCGCATCTTCTTGACCGTCTCGTAGCTGGCTTCCGACGTGTCGGTGCCGGTGCCGGTCACGCGGATGCGGCCCGGCGTGCGCTCGACGCCCATGCCGAGTTCCCCCAGCAATTTCAGCATGTTGTCGATGTCGGCGTGGTCACTGACGTTGTCGAGCTGGACCGTGTCATCGGTCAGCAGCGAGCAGCACAGGAGCGGGAGTGCGGCGTTCTTGGCGCCCTCGATGCGGACCTCGCCGCTGAGTCGCTTGCCGCCCTCGATCACGAAGCATTCCATTGCCATCGTTCACCTCACGTCAGGATTCATGAGCCGCATCCATGCGACCTCGCGCATTATGACATCGGCACGATGGCCTGTGTGGCTTCCAAACGCATTGACGATGATTTTGCGTCTCGTAGCATCCGACCCTCCATGAGCGAACATGCCACCGTCCACGAGCCCTCGATGCCCGAGGCAGCCATGCACCTCGTGCCTCCGACTGCACCCGCCAACGCAGTCGTCACGTCGACGTCGCTCTGCACCAAGGGCAAGTCGGCGAGCATCGTCCGACATGTCTGCATCGACGTCGGCGGCACCCCGCTCGAGGGCCGATTCCTGGCGGGCCAAAGCTTCGGCGTCGTTCCGCCGGGCTCGGATGCGAACGGCAAGCCGCACAAGGTGCGGCTCTACTCGATCGCGAGCCCCGGCTACGGCGAGGATGGGTACGGCCGCGTCCTCAGCACCACCGTGAAGCGGCTCGTCGATGAGCGCAAGCCCCAGCGACCCGGTGACGATCCCGACGATCACGGCTTGTTCCTCGGGATCTGCAGCAATTTCCTGTGTGATCGCAAGGCGGGCGATCCAGTCCAGGTCACCGGCCCCGCCGGCAAGCGGTTCCTGCTGCCCACCGATCGCAACGCCCACGACTACCTCTTCGTGGCCACCGGTACCGGCATCGCCCCCTTCCGCGGCATGGTCCACGAGCTGCTCGTGGGTCCGCCCGAAGGAACCCCCGCCCGCGCCGCCTGGCGACCATCGACCTCGTCGATCACCCTCGTCATGGGCACGCCCTACACCACTGACCTCATCTACGACGAGTGGTTTGCCGGCCTGTCTGCCGCGCACCCCAACTTCACCTATCACACGGTGATCAGCCGCGAGTCGGCAGCGACCCCGGGGCGCGGTGCCTACGTGCACCAGTTCATGGACAGCATCGTCGAGAGCCTCCGACCCACCTTGGCCGGCCCACGTGGCCTCGTCTACCTGTGCGGTCTCGCCGGCATGCAAGTCGGCGTGTATCGCATGCTGGCCCGCCACGGCCTGGGCGACCCGTACCTGAGCCTGCACGAGGAACTCGCGGGGATCGCGCCCGACGACTGGACCGAGGACCAGTTGCGGCGCCGGGTCCACGCCACCCGACGGTGCATGGTCGAGGTGTACTGAGGGCCCTCCATCTCAGGATTGCCCGATCCGGCAGGTGGCCGGCCGCGTACCATCTGGCCATGGGCGAGGAACGACGCGAATTCGAGTCGCCATCCGACGCGGTCCGCTACGCGCTTGAGCGCATGAGCAAGGGCGACTTCGCCGTGGCGGTCCCTGTCCTCCGGCTTGCCCTGCAGGCCGATGACTCCCACCCCGAATGGCAGCTGCATCTGGGGCGTGCCCTCGAGGGTTCCGGTCGCCTGGAGGATGCGCTCCGGGCCTACACCCAGGCGGCGGAAGAGCTGGATGCCCCGTGCTCCGCGCAGACCATGGCCGCGGCCTGCGCCGCGCGCATGGGCCTGCATGAACTCTGCCTCGAGTGGGCTCAAGCCGCCTCGCGCTCGGATGGCTCGCACGACCCCGCCTGGGCACTGCAGGTCCATGCGCTCAGCGCCATGGAGCGCTACGACGACGCCGAGGTTGCGTACTACACGGCCCAGGAGTACGGGTCACAGTTGCCGTTGACGGCGATCGAAATGGGCGACGTCTGCGCGCGCAAGGGCGATCACGCCCGAGCAGCATGGTGCTACGAACATGCCCAAGGCCAGGGCGCCGAGCTCCCCGGCCTGCGCACCCGGCTGGGCTTCGCCTTGCAGTTCGGGGGCGAGCACCGCAAGGCGCTGCGCGTCTTCCGCGCGGTCTGCGCTGCAAGCCCCATGCCCAGGCCCGACACCGCGGGCAACGGTGAGGATGACAGCGGTGCGCCGTACATCGGCCTTGGACTCGTGCTCGAATCGCTGGGTCGGCTCGACGAAGCCGAGGAGGCCTTCAAGGTCGCCTCGGCGCATGGCGAGTTCCAAGCCGATGCCGCGCGTCGGCGCGGTTTCGCGCTGATGCGACTGGCCCGCTACATTGACGCACGCGTGAGCTTCGAGCGCTCCCTGGCGATGGAACCGGGCGACGTGGTGGCGCTCGCAGGATTGGCCGAAGCGGCGATCCGGCTCGGTGACGCGGGGGCTGCGCGGTTCGCCCTGCAATCCGTGGTGCTGCGCACGCGCGAAACGGGTTCCACCGCTGCCCTCGACGACCACCCAAGCACGGGCTACGTCGTGCTGGCCGAACTGGCGCTTGGGCTCGGCGCACGGACGCTGGCGTTCGATCTGGCCTTCGTGGGCCGCGATGCCAAGGATGCCGGTGAACTCTGCAGCCAGCCCCAGGTCGCGCGCTTGATCGGCTACCTCGCGGCGGTCGAGCACGATGACCCACGCGCAGCGCTGCTCGCGCTGCATCGTGATCGCCACTGCGCCACGAGCGCGTTCAACGCTGCCGTGGCCGGCCTTCGTCGTGGCGATCTGCGGCTGGCCTCGGCATGCATCGGCAGGCTGCGCACCATCAGCCCGGGCCACCATGCCCTGACCACGCTGCGCGTGCATCTGGCGTGGCGGCGCGCCGTGCGTGCCCTTCGCGGACTGCTTGGCTTGGGCGTCACCCGCTGAGCCCGCACCTGCGCCTGCATCAGCCGGCTGCCCCATCACGACAGCAGCCCGCGGCCAGAGGGCCACGGGCTGCGAGTGTCGATCGATGGTCGATGGACCGCCGCGATCAGGTGCCGGCGTTGGTGTACGGCAGCAGCGCCATGAAACGGGCGCGCTTGACGGCGAGCGCGAGCTGCTTCTGGGCCTGCGCATCGAGCGCGAGGCGCTTGCGGCCGTAGAGCTTGCCGTTGGGCGTCATCGCGCGGCGAAGCTCTTCGACCTGCTTGTAGTCGATGAAGGACTTGCCCTTGGCGCCAACGGTGCGCTTGAAGGTCGGCGGAGGAGGCGGGGTGAATTGCGACATGCGTGACTCCATTCGTTCCTGTCGGGCCGAAGCCCAGGAGCGCCGTGGTCCCCGGTCAGGGGGCTTCCGTGACATCCGGAAGCGGCGAG
>JAGWXC010000234.1 GCA_018970045.1 Planctomycetota bacterium
GCCGCCGAGCGATCAGCGGGCCGAAGCGCCCTCGACCATGAGCCGCTTCATCTCGCGCACCGCCTCGCGAAGCCCGGTGAAGACGGCCCGGCTCACGATCGCGTGCCCGATGTGGAGCTCGCGGATCCCCGGCAGCGCCGCGATCGGCTTCACGTTCTCGTAGTGCAGCGCATGCCCGGCGTTGAAGCAGAGCCCGGCCTCGCAGGCGTGGCGACCGGCTGAAGCAACCCGATCGAGCTCGGCCCGCGTGCGTGGACCAAGGCCACCCTCGTCATGCCAAGCATGGGCGTACGGACCGGTGTGGACCTCGCAAACCCCGGCACCAATCCGCCTGGCGGCATCGATCTGGTGCGGGAGCGCATCGATGAAGACACTCACAAGGATGCCTGCCTCCCGAAGGCGGGCAACCTGCGCCGCCAGGGCCGGCTCGTGCCCCGCCACGTCCAGGCCGCCCTCGGTCGTGACCTCGAAGCGCCCTTCGGGCACGAGCATGCAGAGCTGCGGCTTGATCCTCAGGGCGATCGCCACCATCTCGTCGGTCGCCGCCATCTCGAAGTTCAGCCGCGCCGGCACCTCGGCGCGCAGGCGCTCGACGTCACGGTCCTGGATGTGCCGTCGGTCTTCGCGCAGGTGGAACGTGATGTGGTCCGCGCCGCCGGCGAGCGCCTCGTGTGCCGCCTGCACCGGGCAGGGTTCCCAGGTGCGGCGCGCCTGGCGCACCGTGGCGACGTGGTCGATGTTGCAGCCGAGTTCGATCATGGCGTGGCTCAGGTGGATGAACGACGACCGAGCAGCCCGCGAGCGGCAAGCTGTGCCACGATGCCTGGCACGTCGAAGCCCTCGCTCGCGTGGACGAAGAGGCAACGCTCAGGCCCAAGCAGCGCACGCGCGCGCTCGCGTACATCATCCTGCGGCGCGACGAACGACATGATGACGATGCGCCCCTGCCCCATGAGCAGTCGCGCGACCTCGGCCGCACGGCGAAGGTTCTCGCTGCGGTCGCCGGGCTCGAAGCCAAGATCCTTCGAGAGGCCGCTGCGCATGCCCTGGCCATCGAGCACGACCACGTCGTGGCCGAGGTCCCACAGTGCGCGCTCGAGCGCGAACGCGGCCTCGGTCTTGCCGGTGTTCGGTGGGCCATGCAGCAGCACGCAGCAGGGCCGCTGCGACCAGCGAGCATCGCGCTCGGCTGCCGACACGCCGCTGACCGGGGACGAGACCGAGTCCAGCGCCTGGTCATCCCAGTGCGCGCCCCGCTCGGTCGGATCACCCGTGCGGATCATGCCCGCTGCCGCCGTCGCGTTGCTCAGGCGATCGATCAGGACGATGGCGCCCGTCCCGCGCGAGATGCGGTAGGGATCGAATGCCACGGGTTCCTCGCACTCGAGCTCCACACGGCCGATGTCGTTGAGTCCCATCGACTCGGCGGGCTCGTGCGCCAGCGTGTCGACCTTCAGCCGGTGGATCACGCGCACGACGCGCGCCGGCGTGATGCGCGTGCCGACCCGGCAGAGCAGGCTCTGTCCAGGCACGAGCGGCGCATCGACCATCCAGACCAGATCGGCGACGATCCGCCGTCCGACGCGCATGTCGCTGGTGCCGCCGAAGCACGCGATAACGTCGCCGCGGCTGCAATCGACCTCGCGGTCAAGGCACAGCACCACGCTCTCGGGCGCCTGCGCGCGCTCAAGGTCCCCGCCGTGCTCGGCCGTGCGGGCGATGCGGGCCACGTGCGCCTCGGTGCCTCGTGGCATGATGCGCACGCGATCCCCCACGCGCACATCGCCGCTGGTGATCTGGCCTGCAAAGCCACGGAAGTCGAGGTTCGGGCGCAGCACGACCTGGACCGGCATGCGGAAGGGATCGGCATCGCCCGGGCCGGGCAGTTCAACGCCTTCGAGCAGATCCAGCAGCGCGGGGCCCCCGAACCACGGCATCACCTCGGACCGGCGCACCACGCCCTCACCCGTCAGCGCACTCACCGGCAGCGCCACGGCGTGCTGGATCCCGAGCCGCGCGCAGAACCCCATGAACTCCGCCTCGATCTCGCGGAAGCGCGACTCGCTCCAGCCCACGAGGTCCATCTTGTTGACGGCCGCCACCACGTGGCGGATGCCCAGCATGGCGGCGATCGTGGCGTGCCGACGAGTTTGCGTGGTCACGCCCGAGCGCGCATCGATCAGGCTGATCGCGAGATGGCAATGGCTCGCGCCGGTCGCCATGTTGCGCGTGTACTGCTCATGCCCCGGGCAGTCGGCGATGATGAACGCCCGGCGCGCGGTCGTGAAGTACCGCCACGCGACGTCAATCGTGATCCCCTGCTCGCGCTCGGCCTTGAGCCCATCGACGACGAGCGCCAAGTCGAGCCCGCCGCCGGTCGTGCCGTGCACGCGGCTGTCGGCTTCGAGCGCCTTGAGGTGGTCCTCGTAGATGCGGCCCGTGTCGTGCAGGAGCCGGCCAATGAGCGTGCTCTTGCCGTCATCGACGTTGCCGCAGGTGAGCACGCGCAGCAATTGCAGCCGCTCGTAGCGCTCGAGCCAGCCGCGCAGATCCTCGCCGGCGGTGAAAGTGGGCAGCGTCATCAGAAGTACCCCTCCCGCTTCTTTTCCTCCATGCTGCCGCTCTGGTCGTGATCGATCAGGCGTCCCTGCCGCTCGCTCGTGCGCGCCAGCAGCATCTCCTCGATGACCTTCTCGAGCGTATCGGCATCGCTCTCGATCGCGCCCGAAAGCGGATAGCAGCCAAGCGTGCGGAACCGAACTGACCGTTGCACGACACGCTCCCCCGGCTTCAGCGGCAACCGATCGTCATCCACCATGATCAGGGCGCCGTCGCGCTCGACCACCGGCCGCTCGCGGGCGAGGTACAGATCGACGACCGGCAGGCGGTGCTTCCACACGTAGAGCCAGACATCGAGCTCGGTCCAGTTGGAGAGCGGGAACACGCGCATGCTCTCACCCGGATGCACGCGGGGGTTGTAGAGCGACCAGAGCTCCGGGCGCTGGCCCTTGGGATCCCAGCGGTGGTTCGCGTCGCGGAACGAGAAGATCCGCTCTTTGGCGCGGCTCTTCTCCTCATCGCGGCGGGCACCGCCGATCGCGGCGTCGAACCGGCCGGCCGAGAGCGCCTGGCGCAGCGCCACGGTCTTCATGACGTCGGTGTGGACCTTGCTGCCGTGCGTGATCGG
>JAGWXC010000235.1 GCA_018970045.1 Planctomycetota bacterium
TGCAGCGATCAGTACTCCCCTTCTGCCTACGCCGATCGCGTGCTTGCGTCTGGTGGCTCTCGCGAGATCGCGTGCCCGAGCGGCCCAAGCACCACACGCGATCCGCGCAACCCCTACTCAAGCGAGAGTCGCGTGCACCGCGGCGGCTCGTTCCTCTGCAATCCCTCGTACTGCTCGAGCTACAGGCCAAGCGCACGGATGGCCTGCACCGCCGACTCGTCGCTGCAGCATCTTGGGTTCCGCTGCGTGAAGGACGCCCCCTCACGGTGAGCACCGGCGCGCTCCCGGCGCCATGCTCCCGCCAACCCAGAAAGCCCGTTTTGGGCCCGGAATCGAGCACTAGACGTCAGCAGACTTGACATTCAATGCATAGAATGTAAAGTCTGGTGACGTGACACGAGATGCGGTGATCCCTCGGCCGTTCTGGCTAGCTCGCCTCGAGCAGGCTTGGGCCAAGGCACCGATCGCGTGGCTGTCGGGCGTTCGACGGAGTGGGAAGTCTCGCCTAGCCGAGCAGGTGGCCGACGCCACCATCTTCAACTGCGACCTCCCGAGCGTGCAACGCCTGGCTCAGGATCCCGAAGCGCTCTACGCGTCGATCCGGACCACTGCGGTTGTCTTCGATGAGGTGCATCGGCTCGCCAATCCCAGTGCCGTCCTGAAGATCGGTGCTGATGTCCATCCAGGCCTTCGCATCCTTGCCACGGGATCATCGACGCTGTCGGCACTGAGCAGCTTTCAAGATTCCCTGACCGGACGAAAGCGCGAGGTTGCGCTTCAACCTGTGCTGCTGGGTGAGTGCCCCGCCTTCGGACAAGCCTCGCTCACGAAGCGCCTGCTGCACGGGGGCCTTCCTCCGGCGCTCTTGGCTGAGCACCCTGACCCGGGCTTCTATGCAGAGTGGCTCGACAGCTACTTCGCCCGCGATGTCGCGGAGCTCTTCCGCATCGACCGTCGCAAGGAGTTCCTGCTGCTCGCTCGAATCCTCATCAGGCAGTCGGGTGGCATGTCCACCGTGACGTCCTTGGCCAAGGAGGTTGGTGCCGCACGCGCCACCATCATGTCGTGGATGGAGGCATTGCGGGTCACCCACCTGATCCACGACGTGCCGCCCTACCACGGCGGCAAGCGTGGCGAACTGCTGAAGCAGCCCAAACTCTACGCCTTCGACACAGGGTTTGTCGCGCACGAGAATGGCTGGGATTCCCTGCGGCCTGATGACTGCGGGCGGCTCTGGGAGAACCTCGTGCTGGAGCACCTCCTGGCACAAGGCTTGCCCAAACAGGTGCACCACTGGCGACAGGATCGGTACGAGGTGGACTTCATCGTGCCCGGTCCACGAGGCAGCGCCGATGCCATCGAGTGCAAGTGGTCGCCGGATCGATTCGATCCAACCGGCATGCGAGCGTTCCGCGCGCTGCATCCTGCCGGGCGCAACTTCGTCGTCAGTCCCAATGTCCCACACCCACATACGCGTTCGTTCGGGGACGTCACGGTCACGATCACCGACCTGAGCCACCTGCCCTTCCATCCGCCCGGCGCGGAATGAGCCCTCGCCAGTCAGCCAGCGCTTCGATCTACACTCGCTGCATGATCCAACGCCTTGGCATCGTTGCCTGTGTGCTCGCTGTCGCCGCCGGGTGCGAGCGAGCGAACCGGATTGCCGTGATCTTCGACGAGACCGGCTCGCAAGCTGCGCTCGGTACGCCCGCGTGGAAGGGTGCGCAGCTCGCGCTGCAGTCGCCACCGCCGGCCTGGGTCCTGGAGCAGGACATCGCGTGGGCCCCGAATGACCCTGCGAGCCGAAGCATGAGCAAGGACTGGTCGACCGCGAGCAACCACGGCGCCGCCCGCGTCTTCAGTCGATGGCAGTCGGCGGAATTCGACCGCGCCGACTCGCGCTCAAGCACCTCGACGGCAGCGGTCGTGGGCGAGCGACTTCGCCGCGAGGGAGCGTCGATCGGACTTGGATTCACCGACTCGGACATCGCGGCCGCCGGCATGCGTGCGTTTCTCTCGGCCAACGCCAAGGATCCCACCTGTGCGGCGCCGTTCGTGATCGTGGGCGCGACTGATCCAAAGCTGCCCGAGTTGGGACATTGGCCTGCGAGCACCTTCCTGGCCTGCTTCACCGACGATGCGCAGGCCGTGGCGGCAGCGCAATACATGGTCGAGCGCTGGGGCAAGCGCGTGGTCGTGGTGATTGACCCGCAGTACGACTACACGCGCACGATCGGCGGCTTCGTGGAGAAGGCCGTGCCGGCGTTCGGTGGCACCGTCACGCTGTCGGTCAGCGCTCGATCCACGCAGCTCAAGCAGCAGCTCGAGGCTGCGGCGAGCAAGGGCGTCGACGCGGTGTTCCTGGCGCTCGAACCGGACCTTGTGCCGACGGTGCTGCCCATCGTGCGCTCGTCGCTGCCGGGCGTGCGCTGCATGGGCGGCGACGGACTCGATTTCACTGGCCTCGACACGCTGCTCGATGGTGCGACCGATGGCGTGGCGTTCTGTGCCCACGCCTGGTTCGGCGAGGGTGCCAGCGAAGCGGCGCACCGCTTCGCGCAGGACTACATGGCAGCCTTCGGCGAGGCCCCCACCGGCTTTTCGGCGCTCGGCTACGACGCCGCAATGCTCGTGAAGTTCGCGCACGCTCGCGCGCCCAAGGCGTACAGCGGCGGCACGACATCAGGTCCCCGCCCGCCGGGCTGTGCCGCCACCATGACCGCGGAACTGGCTTCGATTCGCGGCTATCCCGGCGTGAGCGGCACGATTTCATTTGCCGACGGCCCGATCCCTGAGAAGGACGTGTGGATCGTGGAGCTCAAGAAGGGCCAGCGCACGCTGGGCGCGGCCATCCGTCCTGACCGCCGCAAGGCCTACTGACTTCAGCACGCGCGACAGCGCGGGCAGACCGGATCCACGCACGGCTCGACATGGGCCGTGGCCGTACCGGGCAGGAGCGATTCAAGTTCATCCTCGGCGTGCTTCGCGATGGCGTGTGCCGCTGCGATGTCAAGCGAAGCAGGCAACTGCACGTGGAAATCGATCCAGTGCTCGCGCCCAACATGGCGGTGACGGATCTTGTGGAACGAGCACAGCCGCTCGGCTCCGGCCGAAGGCTGCGTGCGACGCGTGAGCACGTCCCGGATCAGCCGTGCATCGGCCGCATCGCTTTCATCAAG
>JAGWXC010000236.1 GCA_018970045.1 Planctomycetota bacterium
CCATGCCCGGCACGATGGACGTGTTGCGCACCATCGGTGCGCACGATGGCCCTGCGATCGTGGCCATGAACCACTCGAGCTGGTGGGATCCAATGATCCCCTGCGTGCTGCACCCGATGACGGCGGGCGAGCGGGGGGTCTTCGCACCGATCGACGAGGCCATGCTGCGCAAATTCCGCTTCTTCGCGCGGTGCGGCCTGTTCGGCGTCGAGCCTGATTCGCCCGCGAGCCTGTCGCGCCTGGCCGATTACAGCGCGCGCGAGTTCGCGCGCGAGCCGCGCAGCACGCTGTGGATCACGCCGCAGGGGCGGTTTGCCGACGTGCGCAGTCCGATCGCCTTGCGCCCCGGCGTTGGCGTCGTGGCCCATCGCGCCCTGGGACCGAAGGTCGCGGTGCTGGCGGTCGAGTACGGCTTCTGGACCGAGCAGCGCCCCGAAGCGTTCCTGTGCGCGCGCATGGTGGATGCACCGGCGGAGTCGAGTGCGCGCGGCTGGCATCGGGCGATCGAGTCGGCGCTCGGTGCGACATGCGGGGAGCTCGCCGAGGCGGTGATGTCTCGGGATCCCGCGCGGTTCGAGACCGTGTTCGGCGGGTCGGGCGCCACGATCAATCCCGTCTACGACGTGATGCTCGCTGCGCGTGGCCAGGGGGCGGCGATCGATCTGCGTGCTCGACGGATGGGCCCGTCATGAGCCTGACGTCGACGTTCTTCGCGGTTGGCACGGTCACCGGTGCGGCCGGCGCAGCGATCGCGTGGGGCGGGATGGTGTCGAACCTTCGGCTCTACACGCGCACGGCGCGCGGCGATCGCCCGACGCAGCGGGGCGCTTCACCCACCGTGAGCGTGTGCATCCCCGCGCGCAACGAGGAATCGAACATCGAGGCCTGCGTCCGCAGCGTGCTGGCCAGCGCGGATGTTCCCGTCGAGGTGCTGGTGTACGACGACCAGAGCACCGATGCCACACCCAAGATCCTGGCGCGGCTCGTCGCGGAGGATCCACGCGTGCGCGTGGTGCCCACGCAGCCGCTCCCGGCGGGCTGGAACGGCAAGCAGTGGGGGTGCGAGCGCATGGGCCAGGCTGCGCGCGGGGCCTGGGTGCTCTTCACCGATGCCGACGTGCGGTTCGAGCCCGACTGCGTGGCGCGAACGCTGGCGCGTGCCGAGGCGCTCGGTGCGGACCTGCTCTCGACGGTGCCTCGGCAGCTCACGGGATCGTGGGCCGAGCATGCAGTGATCCCGCTGATCTCCTTCGTGCTGCTGTCGTACCTGCCCATGGGCCGCATGCGCACGACGATGAGCCCGGCGGCAAGCGGTGCCTGCGGGCAGTTCATCCTCGCCCGGCGCGAGGCATGGCTCGCCAGCGGTGGGCACGCAGCGTTCCGCGCGAGCATGCACGACGGCATCAAGATGCCGCGGGCCTTCCGCAGCGCCGGTTTCAGGACCGATCTCTTCGATGGCACGGATCTCGTGGCGTGTCGGATGTACCGCGGGCTCGGACAAGTCTGGAGGGGCTTCGCGAAGAATGCCTACGAAGGCCTTGGTTCGCCGGCCCTGCTGCTCTTCGTGACGGTGCTCCATGGGTGTGCGGTGCTGCTGCCGTGGGTCACGCTGGTGGCGTGGCTCGCCGGGGCGGTCATGGCGCCGTGGGTGCCGTGGCTCGCAGCGCTCACGATCGTGGCGGGCTTTGCGCAGCGGGTGCTGCTCGCGCGACGCTTCGCGCATGGGTGGCTGTCGGTCGCGCTGCACCCGGTGGGCATCCTCATGCTCACCGTGATCCAGTGGCACAGCCTGTGGCTGCACCTGACCGGACGTCGTGCGTGGAAGGGTCGCACCGCGGGCGCACAGGCCTGATGAGCTCCTCGCGACGTCCCGATCACGTCGGCACGACGCCCACGCAACGTCCTCATGCCGGCGTCATGACGTTGCGGCGGCGGCCAACGGCACCGGCGGTGCGGTCTGCAGCGTGACCATGTGCCGGTAGTGCTCGCTCCGCTCCATCAGTTCGGCATGCGTGCCCTGGTCGTCCACGAGCCCATCTCGGATCACGACGATGCGATCCGCGTGCTGGATCGTGCTCAGCCGGTGTGCGATCACGAAACTCGTGCGTGAGCGCATGAGCGTGGCGAGCGCTGCCTGGATGAATCGTTCGCTTTCGCTGTCGAGGTTGCTCGTCGCTTCGTCGAGGATGAGGATGCGCGGATCCGCCAGCACGGCCCGCGCGATGGCGATGCGCTGGCGCTGGCCGCCGGAGAGCCGCACGCCGCGCTCACCGATGACCGTCGCGTAGCCCTCCGGCATCTCTTCGATGAAGCGGTCGGCGAAGGCGATGCGCGCCGCCTCGCGGATCTGGGCCTCGGAAGCATCGCGTCGTGCGTAGGCGATGTTCTCCGCGACCGTGCCGTCGAAGAGGAAGACATCCTGCTCGACGATGCCCAGGAGCTGGCGGTAGCCGGCCAGCCTCAGGTCGCGCAGATCGGTGCCATCGAGCAGGATCGCGCCATCGGTGGGGTCGCTGAAGCGGGCGATGAGATTGCAGAGCGTGGTCTTGCCGCTGCCGCTCGCCCCGACCAGGGCCACCATCTGGCCAGGTTCGGCGACCAGGCTCACCCCGCGCAGGACCTCGCGCTCGGCGCCGGGATACCGGAAGCGCACGTCACGGACCTCGATGCGCCCAAGGACGGCCTCGCGCCGCGGCATGATGGCGCCTGCACGATCAGGGAGTTCGGACGGCTCGGCGACCAGGTCGAGCACGCGGTCGAGCCCGGCGAGGCTGGCCTGGAAGTTCGTGGCGCTCGTGGCGAGCGCCTCGAGCGGTCCCAGCAGCATGACGAGGTACGTCAGGAACAGGATCAGGTCGCCGGTCGTGAGCGTGCCCTCGAGCACCTGCATGCCGCCGTACCAGAGCAGCAGGGCGCTGGCGACCGGGATCATGATCTCCCACGCCACCTCGATGCCGCGTGACCACCACCAGACGTTGATCTCTTGGCGCGCCATGAGGTGCGAGCCTTCGGCGTAGCGGCTGCGCTCGGTTGCCGTCCGCGCGAAGCCTCGCACCACGCGAATGCCGCTGAACGTCTCGGTGGCGTGGCCATCGATCGCATCGCGCGTGGCCTTGATGTCGCGGTGCAGCGGGCGGATGCG
>JAGWXC010000018.1 GCA_018970045.1 Planctomycetota bacterium
CGAGATCTACACGGTCAACCGCTCGCCGTTCATCGACAAGAAGTCGCGCGAGCAGTTCGAGATCCGCACCCACAAGCGCATCATCGACATCACCGAACCCAACGCGCGCACCATCGACGCGCTGAACCGTCTCGTCGTCCCCGCCGGCGTCTTCGTGAAGATCAAGGCGTAATCGAATCACCCTGTCATCCGGCGCCCCGTGCGCCGGAGTGTCCCGCAAGGGCCAAGTCCACGCGACCTCTGGCCAGTCCCTGAACCGAGCATCAAGCCATGCCAGCCATCATCGGAAAGAAGATCGGAATGACCCGCTACTTCACCGCCGACGGGAAGAACGTTCCCGTCACGGTGATCCAAGCTGGCCCGTGCGTCGTCACGCAGGTCAAGACCAGCGAGACCGATGGCTACGCAGCAGTGCAGCTTGGTTTCGAGGAACTGGCCGCCCGCAACTCCAGCATGCCTGTCATTGGCCACGATGCCAAGGCAGGCAGCGATCCGCTGCGCGTGCACCGCGAAGTGCGTTGCGCCAGCGATGACGAAGCCAAGGGCTTCGAACTCGGCCAGCGCATCGATGCCAGCTGCCTCGACGGCATCAAGTTCGTCGATGTGATCGGCACCAGCAAGGGCAAGGGCTTCACCGGCACCATGGTGCGGTGGAACTTCAAGGGCCTCTGCGCCAGCCACGGCACCGAGCGCAAGCACCGCTCGCCGGGCTCCATCGGCAGCCACGGCACCGACCGTGGTCACGGCGCCAAGATCAAGAAGGGCAAGAAGATGGCCGGTCACCTCGGCGACGAGCGCGTGACCGTCCGTTGCCTCGACGTGGTGTCCATCGACGCCGCCAAGAATCTCATCCTGGTCAAGGGCGCTGTGCCCGGGGCCAGCAACGGCTATCTGTTCATCCGAGCCAGCAACCGGCTCTACAAGCGAAAGGCGCGCATCCAGGCCAGCGCGTGACCTGGATGATCTCGCAGGCCCTTTTCACCTGACGCCACGGCCACAAGCCACCGGCGCAGGCGGATCGGGAACCGCGGGATCGCGACAAGACTGTTGGACCTGAGTCAAGCCGGTCCGAGCCCTCGGTCGTGATTGGGGCAAGGCAGGCAAGGCGCATGGCGGGTCATCCCGCCGAAGGAAAGAACCATGATCGAACTTCCCATCTACAACAAGGAAGGCAAGCAGGTCGACTCGCTCAAGATCGACCCCGCCACGCTCGGCGGCGAGGTGCGCGTTGCGCTCCTCAAGCAGGCCTACGTCACGACCCACGGCAACCAGCGGCAGGGCTCGGCCCGCACCAAGAGCCGCGGCTCCGTCGAAGGCTCCACCCGCAAGCTGTACAAGCAGAAGGGCACCGGCAACGCTCGCGTCGGTGCCGCTCGCGTTCCCAACCGCAAGGGCGGTGGCGTTGCCTTCTCGAAGACCCGCACCCGCGAGGACTTCCGCACCGAGCTTCCCAAGAAGATGCGCCGCCTGGCCAACCGCAACGCGCTGCTGGCCAAGTTGGTCGACAATGAAGTCAAGTGCATCGACTCGCTGTCCTTCAAGGCACCCAAGACCGCTGACTTCGCCAAGCTGATCCGCGCCGTCGGCGTTGATCGCACGTGCCTGGTTGCGCTTGCCCCGGGCAACGACACCGCGCTCAAGTCCGCCCGCAACCTCGCCGGCGTGGATTGCTGCAGCGTCGATCAGCTCTGCGCCTACGGCCTGCTGAACCACCGCTACCTCGTGGTCGACAAGGCGTCGCTGCAGTCGTTCCTCGATGAGAGCGCCTTTGCCAAGGAGACCAAGTGATGGAAGCCACCACCGTCATCCGTCGCCCGCTGCTGAGCGAGAAGGCGACCGCGTCCAACGAGGCCGCGAACCAGTACGTGTTCGAGATCGACCGTCGCGCCACCAAGACCGACGTGAAGAACGCGATCCAGGCCATCTACAAGGTCCGCGTGCTGGCTGTCCAGACGCAGAACCGTCGTGGCCGCGACCGCATCTACAAGTTCGGCCTGGTTCCCGCCAAGGTCACCAAGCGCGCGATCGTGCGCATCCACCCCGAAGACAAGATCGAGCTCTTCTGAGCCACGGAGCCTGAACGATGCCAATCCGCGTCTACAAGCGTGTCACCAACGGCCGGCGCAACGCCAGCGTGAACATTCACGCCGAGGTCACCAAGAAGCGCCCCGAAAAGAGCTTGCTCCGCCCGCTCCACAAGACCGGCGGCCGCAACTGCCAGGGCAAGCTCACCGTCATCCAGCAGGGCGGCGGCCACAAGCGCCGCTACCGCCTCATCGACTGGACCCGCAACAAGCTCGACGTGACCGCCAAGGTCATCGGGATCGAATACGACCCGAACCGCTCGTGCCACATCGCGCTGGTCGAGTACCCGTGCGGCGAGCGTCGCTACATCCTCGCCCCCAAGGGCCTCACCGCCGGTGACACCGTCACCAGCAGCAAGAACGGCATCGATCCCCGTCCGGGCAACTGCATGCCGCTGGCCCACGTGCCCGCCGGCATGGACGTGCACAACGTCGAGATCATCCCGGGCCGCGGCGGCAAGCTCGTCCGCAGCGCCGGCATGGCCGCCCGCCTCTCCAACAAGGAAGGCCGCTGGGGCACGCTCGTCATGCCCTCGGGCGAAATCCGCCAGGTCAGCCTCGATTGCCGCGCGACCATCGGTGCGGTCGGCAACCCCGACCACGCCAACGTCGTCCTCGGCAAGGCCGGTCGCGCCCGTTGGCTCGGCCGCCGTCCGCGCACCCGTGGCGTGGCCATGAGCCACCACCAGCACCCGCACGGTGGTGGTGAAGGTCGCTCGAAGGGCGGCCAGGAACCGACCAACGCATCGGGCACGCAGGCCAAGGGCGGTCGTACCCGCCGCTATGGCAAGTCCAGCGACAAGCGCATCCTGCGTCGTCGCTTCAGCCGCCGCTACGGCCAGCTCAAGCTCTGAACCCCAGGACACCTGAACCATGTCACGCTCACTGAAGAAGGGCCCGTTCGTCGACGAGAAGCTCTACCGCAAGGTGGAGAAGGCCTCGGGCAACACCAAGCGCACGGCGATCAAGACCTGGTCGCGCGCGTGCACCATCGTTCCCGAGTTCGTCGGGTTCACGTTCCAGGTCCACAACGGCCGCAAGTTCATCGACGTGTACTGCACCGAGGACATGGTCGGCCACAAGCTGGGCGAGTTCTCGCTCACGAAGACCTTCAAGGGACACACCAACAAGAAGGAAGGCATCGCGGAAGGCAGCAAGGGCTGATCGCGGTCCGCCGAGGACACCACCATGGCATACAAGGCATCACACAAGTTCTGCCGCATCGCGCCCCGCAAGGCCCGTCTGGTCGCTGACCTGATCCGTGGCCGCGGCGTCGCCGATGCGCTGACCGAACTCGAGTTCTCGAAGCGCCGCGGCGCCTACTTCGTGCAGGGCGTGCTCAAGAGCGCCATCGCGAACGCCGAGCAGGCCAGCGCCGACGTTTCGCGCCTGGTCGTCGTCGAGAGCCGTGTCGACGAAGGCCCGACCATCAAGCGGTTCCAGCAGAAGGACCGCGGTCGCGCACACCCGATCATGAAGCGCACCAGCCACATCATCGTGGCGGTGGACATCAAGTAACCGGAGCACCACATGGGACAGAAAGTTCATCCGTTCGGCTTCCGCGTCGGCGTCACCGAAGCGCACAAGAGCCGCTGGTTCGCCCCCAAGGCGCTCTTCGGCGAGCTGCTGGTCGAAGACCACAAGATCCGTGCGTACATCGACAAGCGCCTGAACCGCACGCCGCCCTTCGCCGCGGTGAGCGACATCCACATCGAGCGCACCCGCGAGGAACTCACGGTCATCATCAAGACCGCGCGTCCCGGCCAGGTGCTGGGCCAGAAGGGTGCCAGCCGCGAGCAGCTCGTCAATGAGCTCCAGGCGCTCACCGGCCGCAAGGTCGCCGTGCAGGTCGTCGAGGTCCGCAACCCGGAAATCGATGCCAAGCTCATCGCCGAGACCATGGGCGAGCAGCTCAAGAAGCGCGCGAATTTCCGTCGCGTGCTGAAGATGCGCTGCGAGAACGCCATCCAGAACGGCGCCAAGGGGATCCGCATCCTCCTGTCGGGCCGCCTGGGCGGCGCCGAAATGAGCCGCCAGCTCGACTCGCGCCTGGGCAGCATCCCGCTGACCACCCTGCAGGCGCAGGTCGACTACGCCGTCGCCCACTCGTCCACCACCTACGGCGTCATCGGCGTCAAGGTGTGGGTGTTCAAGGGCCTGTACTCGAGCAACCAGGAAGAGGAATACCAGTCGAAGGCTGCCGGCGGCCGTGCGCGCGCCCGCGGACGTCGCTGAGTTCCCCAACGACCAACGGACCCAGAGAGGACTGAACCATGGCCTTGATGCCAAAACGAGTCAAGCACCGCAAGATGCAGCGCGGCAAGATGAAGGGCAACGCCACGCGCGGCAACTACGTCGCCTACGGCGACTACGGCCTGCAGGCCCTCGACACCCACTGGGTGAGCGGGCGCCAGATCGAAGCCGGCCGCATCGCCGCGCAGCACTTCCTGCGCCGCCAGGGCAAGCTCTACATCCGCGTGTTCCCGCACAAGTCCATCTCGAAGAAGCCGCTGGAAACCCGAATGGGTACCGGCAAGGCCGATGTCGAGTACTGGGCAGCCTGCGTGAAGCCCGGCACGATGCTGTTCGAGATCGCCGGCGTGTCCGAGGAGCTTGCCAAGCAGGCCCTCGCCCGCGTCGCCCACAAGATGCCCATCCGCTGCCGCTTCGTCGGCCGCCGGCTGGCCGTCTGACCCAGGACCAACCGAGGAACCAGACATGGAAGCCAAGGACATCCGCAAGCTGACCGACGAGCAGATCTCCGCCGAGGTGCAGGGGCTGAAGCGCCGCCTGTACGACCTCCGCGTGCAGACCATGGTCGAGAAGGTCAACGATCACTCGCAGTTCGGCAAGATCAAGCGTGACGTGGCTCGCCTGCTCACCGAGCAGAACACCCGCGCCACCAAGAAGGAGACCGCCCGATGAGCCTGAAGAAGCCCCTGGTGCTGCCTGAGAACAGCCCCCGCGTGGTGGGCGTGGTCGAGAGCGACCGCACCAGCAAGACGCGCAAGGTCGTCGTGGCCTACGTCGCCAAGCACCCGCGCTACAACAAGTTCGTCCAGCGCCGCACCGTGCTGCACGTGCACGACGAGAACAACGAGAGCCGCCGCGGCGACCGCGTCGAGGTCGCCGAGTGCCGCCCCGTGTCGAAGACGAAGTCGTGGGCGCTCGTGCGCATCGTCGAGCGCGCGCCGGCCGGTCTCGAATACAAGCCAGAGGAGGCGGGCGCCTGACGCCCGGCAACTGACATGATCCAGAAGGAAACCAGGCTCGATGTCGCTGACAACAGCGGCGCCAAGGAAGTGATGGTCATCGGCGTGCTCGGCGCGAGCACCGCCCGCGGCCGCTTCCGCCGCCTCACCATGACCGTCGGCGACAAGGTCGTCGTGGCCATCAAGAGCGCGATCCCCAACGGCGACGTGAAGAGCGGCGACAAGGCCAAGGCCGTGATCGTGCGCGCGTCGTACCCGGTGCGCCGCGACGACGGCAGCTACGTGCGCTTCGACACGAACGCGTGCGTGCTGATCGACGACGACGGCAACCCGCGCGGCACCCGCATCTTCGGTGCGGTCGCCCGCGAGCTCCGCGAGAAGAACTACATGAAGATCGTCAGCCTTGCGACGGAGGTGGTCTGATGCCAGCGCACGTGAAGAAGGGTGACGTCGTCATCGTCACCGCCGGAGATGACAAGGGCAAGACCGGCGAGATCGTCTCGGTCGACACCAAGGCCAACCGGGTCGTGGTGCGCGGCGTGAACATCCACAAGCGCCACCTGAAGCCCACCCAGGGCCGTCCCCAGGGCGCGATCGTCGAGATGGAACTGCCCATCCACATGAGCAACGTGAGCCCGGTCGTCGATGGCAAGCCCACCCGCGTGCGCTTCGCCACGAAGGCCGATGGCTCGAAGGTGCGCGTGGCGGCCCGCAACGGTGCCGAACTCTCCACGCTGCACGGTCCCCGCACCGCCAAGAAGGCCAAGTGAGCCCCGGAGCCACCACCATGCCTCACGCCGTTTCATCCACCCCGACCCCCCGGCTGCAGCAGCTGTTCGCCGAGACCGTCACGCCGAAGCTCATGAAGGAGTTCGGCCTGGTCAACGTCAATCAGGCGCCCACGATCGAGAAGATCGTGATCAACGTCGGCGTCGGCAAGCAGCTCGAGAACCAGAAGCTCAAGCCCGAGTACCGCGACACGGTCATCGGCACGCTGAAGACCATCAGCGGCCAGAAGCCGATCATGGTGCTCGCCAAGAAGAGCGTGAGCAACTTCAAGGTGCGCGAAGGCGCGCCGAGCGGCTTCATGGTCACCCTGCGCCGCGAGCGCATGTGGTCCTTCATGGATCGCTTCATCAACCTGGCCACGCCCCGCATCAAGGACTTCCGCGGTCTTGGCGACCGCGCCTTCGACAAGGGTGGCTCCTACTCCTGCGGCCTGACCGAGCAGTCGGTGTGGCCCGAGATCAACATGGCGAACGTCAACTTCAGCCATGGCATGAACATCAACATCGTGTTCCGCAACAGCAACCCCAAGATGAGCCGCTTCGCCCTCGGTGAGCTCGGCATGCCGTTCGAACGGCGTGACGAGAACGGCAAGCGCATCGCCTGACCAACGAAGGACCAACCATGGCAAGCAAGCGCACCTTCGCCCGAATGAAGCAGACCCCCAAGTTCAGCACCCGCAAGCGCAATCGCTGCGAGCTGACCGGCCGCGCCCGCGGCTATTACCGCAAGTTCCGCATCAGCCGCATCATGCTCCGCGAGCTGGCCCTCCAGGGCCTCATCCCGGGCATGCGCAAGGCGAGCTGGTGATCGACACCGAACCCAGGAGCAACACATGAGCCTCCAAGACCTGACTGCCGACATGCTCACCCGCATCCGCAATGCGGTGAAGCAGAACCGCAAGAGCGTGACCTGCCTGAACAACAAGCTGAACCGCGGCATCCTCCAGGTGCTCGTGGACGAGGGCTACCTCGGCGGCTTCGAGGTCGTCGACGACGGCCGGCAGGGCGTGCTTCGCGTCGCCCTGAAGTACGGCGAGCGCGGCGAGAGCCTGATCCACCGCCTCGAGCGCGTCTCGAGCGTGGGTTGCCGCATCTACAAGGGCTGTGACTCGCTGCCTCGTCCGCAGCAGGGTCTCGGCATCGCCATCGTGAGCACGAGCCGCGGTGTCATGAGCGACCGCAAGGCGCGCGAGATGCGCGTGGGCGGCGAAGTCGTGGCCACCGTCAGCTGAACCACCGGAACAACAGGAGCGAACCATGTCACGCATCGGAAAGAAGTCGATCCCGGTCCCCGGCGGGGTGAAGGTCGCGGTCAACGCCGCCAGCCGCACCGTCAGCATCGAAGGGCCCAAGGGCAAGACGAGCTTCGTCTACCGCCCCGAGGTCAAGGTGGACTTCAGCGAGGCCGACAAGGCCATCACCTGCACCGTCGATGACCCGGCGAAGATCGACCTGGGCAACCGCCGCGCCTACTGGGGCACCACTCGCGCGACCCTGAACAACATGGTCGCCGGCGTCACCAAGGGCTACGAGCGCAAGCTCGAGATCGTCGGCGTCGGCTGGGATGCCAAGGTCGCCGGCAAGAAGATCACCCTCAAGCTCGGCTACGCCGACCCGATCGAGCTCGCCATCCCCGATGGCCTCACCGTGGCCGTCGACCAGGGCGTGAACGTCACCATCACCGGCATCGACCGCCAGAAGGTCGGCGCCTTCGCTTCGCTCATCCGCAGCAAGCGCAAGCCGGAGCCGTACAACGGCAAGGGCGTCAAGTACTCCGACGAAGTCATCCAGCGCAAGCAGGGCAAGGCCTTCGGCGCCTGATCCAACCTTTAGGAAACGACCATGGACAAGTGCACCAAGAAGCTCGCCGCGCGCACCCGTCGCAAGAAGGGTCTGCGCAAGCGCATCCAGGGAACGCCGGATCGCCCGCGTCTCACCGTCTTCCGTTCGCTCAAGCACATCTACGTGCAGGTGATCGACGACTACGCGGGCCGCACGCTCGCGAGCGCCAGCACCCGCGACGTCGATGGCGCAGCGCCGGGCGGCAACTCCGCCGCGGCAGCGACGATCGGCAAGGCCGTCGCAGAGCGCGCCATGAAGGTTGGCGTGCAGAAGGTCGTGTTCGACCGCAACGGTTTCCGATTCCATGGCCGCATCAAGGCCCTCGCCGACGCGGCTCGCACCGCCGGCCTGCAGTTCTGAGCCAACCACCAAGGACCACCAATGGCAGAGATGCTTGAAGACAACGGAACCGACGCCATCACCGTGGGCGTCTACCGCACCAGCTCCACGGTCGCCGGCGGCCGTCGCTTCAGCTTCGCCGCACTCGTCGTCGTCGGCAACCGCCGCGGCGAAGTCGGCGTGGGCTACGCGAAGAGCAACCAGGTCCCGCAGGCGGTCGAGAAGGCCACCCGCGAGGCTCGTCGCAAGACCAAGCGCTACCCAGTGCAGGCCACGACCGTGCCGCACACCGTCGAAGGTCGCTTCGGCGCCTCGAAGGTGGTGCTGGTGCCCGCGAGCCCGGGAACGGGCATCAAGGCCGGCGCCGCCGTCCGCGCGGTGCTCGAACTGCTCGGCGTCAAGGACTGCCTCAGCAAGTGCTACGGCAGCAGCAACCCGAAGAACCTCGTCAAGGCCACCTTCGACGCGCTCGCCATGCTGCAGACCCGCGAGCGCATCGAAGCCCTGCGTGGCGTCACCCTCGGCACGACTGCCGTGGAAGATGCGATCGCACGCGGCATGGCGTTCATGCCCAAGTCGTCGGGCGGCCCGCGCGCCCAGGCCCCGGTCAACACCGTCGGCGACGATCGTCGTCGTGGTGGCCAGCGTGGCGGTCCCCGTGGTGGTGGTCGCCGCTTCGAGGGTGGCGAGCCGCAGGCTGCTGCCCCGGCCGCGGCTCCTGCCGCACCGACCGCCGATGCCCCTGCAGCCGACGCCCCGTCGGCCGGCTGATCCCGGTCATCCCCAGCGAACACGAACACGAACGAACACCGAGCACAGTAGAGGAGCGCAGCTCACATGATGATTCACGACATTACGAAGAAGGCCGGCGCGCACACCAAGCGCATGCGTCGCGGCCGCGGTGAAGGCTCCGGCATCGGCGGCACCAGCCGTCGTGGCCACAAGGGCGCCAAGAGCCGTGCAGGCTGGACCAGCCGCCCCGGCTACATGGGTGGTTCCACGCCGCTCATGCGCCGCTTCCCCAAGATCGGCTTCAAGAACGCCTTCGCCACCACCTACGCGGTCGTGAACGTGTCCGACCTCGAGAAGCACTTCGACGCCGGCGCGCAGGTCGACCTGGATGCGCTGGTGAAGGTCGGCTTGGTGCGCAACCGCAAGCTCCCGGTCAAGGTGCTCGGCACCGGCGATCTCGCCAAGAAGCTTTCGGTCACGGCCGGCAAGTTCTCCGAGACCGCCAAGGCCAAGATCGAGAAGGCCGGCGGCAGCGTCACCGTCGCGTGATGCCCATCCCATGCTGAGCGCCTTCCTGAACATCTTCCGCATCCCTGACCTGCGCAACCGCGTGCTGTTCACGCTGGGCATGCTGGTCATTTACCGCGTCGGCTTCTGGATCCCGCTCATCGGGGTCGATCAGGCCGCGCTGTCGAACCTGGCCGAGAAGGCCACGGAAGATGCCACGGGCTTCGGTCGCCTGCTCCAGTTCGCCAGCATCTTCTCGGGCGGCAGCCTGCAGCAGAGCACGGTGTTCGGTCTTGGCATCGCGCCGTACATCACGGCGTCGATCATCTTCCAGCTGCTCCAGACGGTCTACCCGCCGCTCGCAGCGCTGAAGAAGGAAGGCATGTCGGGCCAGCAGAAGGTGATGGAGTACACGCGCTACGCCACCGTGGCGCTCTGCTTCGTGCAGGGCTTCATGTGGCTGGGCTACCTCTACAGCCAGAACCTGGTCGAGCCGCAGTACGTGTCCGGCGGCGGCCGCATGGTCTTCTACGTCTCGGGCGTCACGGCGCTCGTGGCCGGCAGCCTGTTCCTGATGTGGCTCGGCGAGCAGATCGACAAGTTCGGCATCGGCAACGGCATCTCGATCATCCTGACCGCGGGCATCCTGGCGCGCATGCCGGCCGCGATCCAGTGGCTGTTCGACAACTTCAACCCGAGCGTCCAGGCTTCCGATGGCAAGGTCGGCGCGCTGGGCCTCGTGCTCCTGGTCGCCTGCTTCGTGGCGGTCGTCATGGGCGCGGTCATCATGACCGTGGCCACCCGCCGCATCCCGATCCAGCAGGCCAAGCATGTCTCGGGCCGCCGCATGTACGGCGGTGGCCGTCACTACCTGCCGCTGCGCCTGAACCACGCCGGCGTCATGCCGATCATCTTCGCCAGCAGCCTCATGATCTTCCCGAGCATGATTCTGGGCTGGCTCGCCGGCTTGGCCACGTCGGGCGGTTGGAGCCAGTGGCTCGTCGAGTCGACGGCCTTCCTTGCGCAGAACTTCCAGATGGGTGCGTACCCGTACGTGCTCGTCGAGATCGTCCTGATCTACGTGTTCAGCTACTTCTGGGTCACGATCCAGATGTCGCCCGAGGAGATGAGCAAGCAGCTCAAGGAGCACGGCAGTTTCATCCCGAACGTGCGCCCCGGCCCGCGCACCGCCGAGTACCTCGAGGATGTCATCAGCCGCATCACGTATGTCGGCGCCGGCTTCCTCTGCGTCATCGCGATCATCCCCACGCTCGTCTCCGAGGCCTTCGGCGTGCCACCGTACGTGAGCCAGTTCCTCGGCGGCACCGGCCTGCTGATCGTGGTCAGCGTGGCCCTCGACATCGTCCAGCGCCTGGAGGCGAACCTCCTCATGCGCAACTACTCGGGCTTCCTCAGCGACGGTGCCCAGGATGGCCCGCGCATCCGGAGCGCCCGGGCGACCTGAGCCCAGCATCACCACGCCGCACCACCACAAAGGAGCCCATGCCCAAGGAAGACAAGATCTCTCTCGAAGCCGAGGTGACGGAAGCGCTCCCGGACAGCAAGTTCCGGGTCAAGCTGCCGAACAACCAGGAGATCATCGCCTACGTGAGCGGCAAGATGAGGAAGTTCTTCATCCGCATCACCCCCGGCGACCGGGTCACCGTCGAACTCAGCCCGTACGACATGACCAAGGGTCGAATCGTCTTCCGTCAGCAGTGAGCCCACTGGCCATCGCAGGGAACCAATAGGAACCACACGGAGCACACCATGAAAGTCCGAAGCAGCATCAAGCGCCGCACCAAGGATTGCCAGATCGTCATCCGCAAGGGCAAGCGCATCGTCATCAACAAGAAGAATCCCCGCCTGAAGCAGCGGCAGGGCTGAACGACCGAACCGAAAGGACCAGACCATGCCACGTATCGCAGGCGTCGACATCCCCGAGAAGAAGAAGATCATCGTGTCCCTCCAGTATGTCCACGGGATCGGCCTGAAGGTCGCCACCGACATCCTGGGCAAGTGCGGCATCGATCCCGATCGTCGCGCGCACACGCTGAATGACCAGGAGCTCGCGGCGATCGCCGCCGAGATCGATGAGAGCCATCTCGTCGAGGGCGCCCTGCGCCGCCAGGTGCAGACCCAGATCCAGCGCCTCAAGGAAATCCACTCGTACCGCGGCGACCGCCACCGCAAGGGTCTCCCGGCCCGCGGCCAGCGCACCCGCACCAACTCCCGTACCCGCAAGGGCCGCAAGAAGACGGTCGCCGGCAAGAAGGGCGTGAAGGGCTGATCCGGCCCCGAGCCCCCCAAGGAACACACCATGGCTACCAAGAAGAAGGTCCGCAAGAGCGTCGTCAAGGGCATCGTGCACGTGCACGCGTCCTTCAACAACACCATCGTCACCATCACCGACCTCAACGGCGAGACGGTGGCGTGGGATTCGGCCGGCACGGCCGGTTTCAAGGGCGCCCGCAAGGCGACCCCGTTCGCCGCCAGCCGCGCCAGCGAACGCGCCGCCAGCAAGGCCAAGCGCGTCGGCATGCGTGAGTGCGACGTCCGCGTGAAGGGCCCCGGTCCTGGCCGCGAGAGCGCCGTGACCGCCCTGGGTGCGGCCGGCCTGCGCGTGCTCACCATCGAGGACCACACCGGTGTGCCGCACAACGGCTGCCGGGCTCCCAAGAAGCGCCGTATGTGATTCAGGCGGCGCGTCCGCTACACTGATCCGTCCAACTTTTTCCCGCCTCACCGAAGGGGCCCGGTCCGCCCGGCAGCGGTCTGGAGCATCCGATCGAGGCGGGTCGACCGGTCCCGAAGAACCTGTCCTGCCGGACCTTGGAGACTCACCATGCACATCCGTTGGCGCGGCCTTGAACTTCCTGCCGCCGTCCTCGTTGATCCCGCCTCGCGCACCGACACCTTCGGCCGCTTCGTGGCCGAGCCGTTCGAGCGCGGCTTCGGCACCACCATCGGCAACAGCATCCGCCGCATCCTGCTCTCGAGCCTCGAGGGCGCTGCGGTGACCAGCGTGCAGATCGGCGGCGTGTCGCACGAGTTCAGCACCATCCCCGGCGTCCTCGAGGACGTGACCGAGATCCTGCTGAACTGCAAGGACCTGATCGTGGACATGGACGGCGATGAATCGCAGGTCCTGCGTCTGCGTGCCAAGGGCAAGGGCGCCGTCACGGCCGAGCACATCGAGTGCCCGGCCGGCGTCATGATCGTCAACAAGGATCGCCACATCGCCACCCTCACCGGCGATGTGTCGCTCGACATGCAGCTCACCGTCGAGCGCGGCCGTGGCTACCAGCCCGCCAGCGAGCAGTACACCAACGGCCAGGAACAGGTCGTCGGCGTGATCCCGATCGACGCGATCTTCAGCCCCGTCCAGCGCGTGCGGTATCGCGTCGAGGCCACCCGCGTCGGCCAGCGCACGAACTACGACAAGCTGATCCTGGACGTGTGGACCAACGGCACGGTCACCCCCGAAATGGCCGTGGTCGAAGCCGCCAAGATCATGCGCAAGCACCTCAACCCGTTCGTGCAGTACGCCACGGCGGGCGAGACCCTGGCCATCCAGGGCATCGGCGCCGAGACCGCGAGCGAGGAAGAACTCTTCCGCAAGCTCTCGATGCCGGTCACCGGCCTCGAGCTCGGTGTGCGATCGAGCAACTGCCTCGAGAGCGCCCAGGTCCGCTTCGTGCACGAACTCGTCACCCGCACCATCGACGATCTGCTTCAGATCCGCGCCTTCGGCAAGACCAGCCTGCGCGAGGTCGAGGACAAGCTCGCCGAGCACGGCCTGAGCCTGGGCATGCGCCTGCCCGAGGGCTTCACCCCCACGGTCCAGGCCTGAAGCCACAGCACACCCTAAGGAGTCATCATGCGTCACCGCGTTTCAGGAAAGCAGCTGAGCATCAAGGCGGACCACCGCCGGGCCATGCTGCGCAACCTCGCTGCCGGCCTCTTCGAGCACGGCCAGATCGAGACCACCGTGGCCAAGGCCAAGGCCGTCCAGCCGTTCGTCGAGAAGCTGATCACGACCGCTCGCAAGCGTTCGCTTGCCGCGCGTCGCACGCTCAACTCGCGACTCACCGATCGCAACGTCTTCCGTTGGATCGCCGACGGACAGGTCAAGAACCAGCAGAAGCTCACCAGCGACTTCTGGGATCTGCCCAAGGAAGACGAGATCGTGTTTGACGAGTCGACCGGCGAGATCAAGCGCGGTCCGCGCCTCGTCGAGCACCTGATCAAGCGCGTTGCACCGCTCTTCGAAGGTCGAGCCGGCGGCTACACCCGCATCGTGCGCCTGGGCAAGCACCGTCAGGGTGATGCCAGCGATCTGGTCCTGCTGCAGCTTGTTGGCCGCGAGAGCGGTTCGCAGGTGTCTGGCGCCGCCAGCCGCCGCCGTGAGAAGGCCGACAACCGCACCAAGTTCGCTGCTGCGCGCCGCAAGGCCAAGCCAGCCGCGGCCTGAGTGCAGTGCCGCCGGGCGCCCCGCGCGCCACGATCACGAGATCACCACCAACGACCCGGCCCCGTGCCGGGTCGTTGTGCTTGTGGGGCGATGCGGGTGCCGAGCCATGGCGGGCCCTATGGCATCCGGTAGGGATCCTGCCGGACGCGCGATCACGGAGGTGATGGTGTAGCCTCGGACTGACATGCTTGCCGAGCTTGACGCCCTTCAGGCCACTGCGTTGAACGCCCTCGCTGCGACGAGCGCGCCCGCTGCGCTCGAGGCGTGGCGTGTGGAATGGCTCGGCGCCTCGGGCCGTCTCAAGGATGCCATGGCTGCGCTGAAGGCCCTGCCGGGCGCGGAGAAGCCTGCTGCGGGCAAGCGACTCAATGAGCTCAAGGCCGCGCTCGAAGCCGCCTTTGCGGAACGCAAGGCGACCGTCGGTGCACGTCCCGCCGGGCCGGTCGTCGACGTCACCGAGCCGGGCGCATCGTGCGGACTCGGTCGCCAGCACGTGCTGACCCGCACCATCGACGGCATCGTCGATGTCTTCGGTCGCATGGGCTTCAGCGTGGTCGAAGGCCCAGAGGTCGAAGACGAGTGGCACAATTTCAACGCCCTCAACATTCCCGATGGCCACCCCGCGCGCGAGCCGACGGACAACTTCTACATGGGTGCGCAGGGCGGGGCGCTGCGCCTGCTGCGAACGCAGACCAGCACCGTGCAGATCCGCGCGATGGAGACCACGGCGCCGCCCTTGAAGGTGTGCGCGGTGGGGCGCGTGTACCGACCCGACACGCACGACGCCACGCACTACAGCATGTTCCATCAGGTCGAGGGCCTGTACGTGGATCGCCACGTGAGCATGGCGGACCTGAAGACCACGCTGATCCAGTTTGCGCGTGCGTACTTCGGCGCCGATGCCGAGGTGCGCATGCGGCCGAGTTTCTTCCCGTTCACCGAGCCCAGTGCCGAGGTGGACATCATGATGCAGGTGCGCGGTCAGCGGCAGTGGGTCGAGATCGGTGGATGCGGCATGGTGGATCCGGCGGTCTTCGCGGCCGTGGGCATTGATCCGGAGCACTGGAGCGGATTCGCCTTCGGCTTGGGCGTGGAGCGCATCTGCATGCGCCGCTACGGCATTTCGGACATTCGCTGGCTGTTCGAGAACGACGCGCGGTTCCTGCGCCAGTTCTGATGCACGTGCGAACAAGCCCCCGCTCGAACAAGACACGTGCGAACAGGCCCCCAAGCGGGGGAAAACCGGGATCGGGCGATCGGCACAGCGTCGGCAGCCCCGGAATGCTGCCGACCCGTGAAGGAGTCATGGGTCGAAGGGGCGTCGCGGGGCGCGTGGAATTCTTGCGCGGAATCGTCACGGCGATGTCACATCCGCAGCATGAAGCCGTTGAACCTAGGATCCTTGCATGCCGTCGCCCATCAGCGATTCCTTCCCCCCGTCGGCCCGTTCGTGGCTGGCCGTGGCGCGCGACGGCTCCCCTGAGCAGCGTCGCGAACTCGCGGCCAACCTCACGGCCATCTATCGCGAACCGCTCGTTCGCTACCTGAACGCCTTTGGTGCGCGCCTTGATGTCGAGGATGTGGTGCAGGATCTCTGTGCCCGGGTCCTCGATCCTGCCTTCCTCGATGCTTGGCAGCGCTCCGAGCGTCCATTCCGGCTCTGGCTTCGCACGGCAGCGCGCTTTGAGCTGATGAATCGCATTCGGGCCGAGCGTCGTCGTGCGGGCGCTCCCGATGATGCGCTGCAAGAGTTGGTCGAATCCGACAATGCGCAGGCCGCCTTCGATCGCGCGTACGCGGCATCGCTGATCCGCACGGCATCCGATGCCGCGCAGCGAGCGCTCGATGCACAAGGTCGCAGCCACGAGTGGACGCTGTTCATCGAGCACTTCGTGCACGGCAAGCCCTACGCAGAATGCGCGCCACCCTTGGGCATTCCGGTCGATGCTGCGCGCCACGCCGCGGCACGTGTGCGGGGCCTGGTGCTGGATGCCCTGCGCGGCGTGCTCTCGGCTGAGCACGTCGCCGAGGCCGACGTCGAGCGTGAACTGGTGGCTCTGCTCTCGCATCTGGAGCCATGAGCATGGGGGTTCCTGATGACGCGGGGCAGGATGATGTGCGCTGCGTCGCCCTGTACGTGGCCCTGCTTGGCGAACGGCTGCCGACCGACGTGCTCGTCCGGCAGTGGCTTGCACGATCCGATGCGCCGTCCTTGGTCGATGGATTCCTTGAGCGGCTGCCCCAGCCCGGCGGCCTGGAGTCGCTTGAGTCCATCGACGCGGCGCGCCACGGCCCCGATGGGCCTGTCCGGGCAGACTGGCCGCCGCCGTTGCGCGTCGCCGGCACGGTGCGCTATGTGGCCATGGTCGCGCTCGCCTTGCACGAACACGGTGTGTGGCGCAGCTCGCGCCCCGCAAGCGAGCTGGATCCCGTCGCAGCCGCCATGCTGCCGATCGTGCCGGAGCCCTGGCGCGCTGCGCTGATGGCGCTGCGGGCGCGTGCTCAGGTGGTGTAATCGGCGTTGATCTCGACGTAGCGTTTGGTCAGGCCGCAGCTGTGGAACACATCGCTGCACCCGCCCTGGCCGAGGTCGATCGTGATGTGCACCACGTCCGCCGTGAACGCAGCGCGACGGCTGGCAGCGGTGCTGTCGGCCGGGGCGCCACCCTCGAAGAGCGGCACGCCGTTGGCACCCACACGCAGGTCCTCGATGTCGAAGGGCACGCCGGCACGACCCGCTGCGGCCAGGATGCGGCCCCAGTTGGGATCGCCTCCGGTCACGGCGGTGCGCACGAGCAGGCTCATGGCTACGGTGCGCGCGACCTGAAGGGCTGCGGCGGGCGTGGCGGCACCAGTCACCGAGACCTTGATGCCGCGCTCGAAGCCCTCGCCATCCTGCACGACCTTCAGCGCCAGATCGGTGCAGACCTCATCGAAGGCAGCCTGGAGCAGCGCTTCATCGCACGCACCGGCCTGGCCGCTCGCGAGGGCGAAGACGCTGTCGTTGGTGCTGGTGTCGCCGTCGACGCTGATGCGGTGGAAGCTCCGATCGACGCTGCGGCGCAGGATGCGATCGAGCGTGGGAGCATCGACCGCCGCATCGGTGGTGATGGCCACGATCATGGTGGCCATGTCGGGGTGAATCATGCCGGCGCCCTTGGCCACGCCGGTCACGCGCACGTTGCCGACGGTTCGCGTGCAGGCCTTGGCGCGAGTGTCGGTGGTCATGATGGCGGTGGCGAACGGTGCGCAGGAGTCGGCCGTGAGCCCCGCGTGCAATGCAGGCAGGGCCGACACGATGCGATCGCTCGGGAGCGGCACGCCGATGACGCCGGTCGAATTCACGAGCACGGCATCAGGCGCGCAGTCGAGCAGCCGCGCGACCGCATCAACGGTCTCGTGGCAGGCCGCCATGCCCTGCGAGCCCGTGGCGGCGTTCGCGCAGCCGGAGTTGACCAACAGCGCGGAGCAGTGGCCACGGCTGCGTGCGAGGTTCGTGCGCGACACCTGGATCGGTGCAGCCGCCACGAGGTTGCGCGTGAACATGGCTGCGGCCACCGCACCCTTGGCGCAGACGATCAGCCCGAGATCGGGCGCGCCCGACTTCTTGATGCCGGCAGCCACGCCGGAGCACGCGAAGCCCAACGGCAGGGGAAGATCGGCCGGGCCAGCGGAGGCGCGGCGTGGTGCGCTCGAGGTCGTGGTCATTGGTTTGGCCAGGGGGGGTGAGAGCGGGGGCAGGACAGGACGCAGGGTGGAGTTCAAGGCGGGGTCAGCACGGGGGTCAGCTGGCGGAAGCCGTGGCAGCCGCGAGCTCGAACACCATCGCGATCTCGTCGCACTGTTCCTTCTTCGGGCAGTTCGCGCAGTCCTTGAGCACCTTCTCGGGAAGGCTGTTCACGCTGACCTGCCTGAAGCCGCAGCGCTCGAAGAACTGCGGCGTGCGGGTGAGGACGAAGACCTTCTGCAGCCCGAGCTTCGCTGCCCAGTCGAGGAAGTACTGCACGAGCTTCTGGCCGATGCCGTGCCCGAGCATGGACGGATCGATGCCGAGGCTGCGGATCTCGGCCAGCTGCGGGGTGTAGACCCAGAGCGAGCCGCACCCGACGACCTTGTCGGACGATCCGTCGGCCAGCTGCGCGACGGCGAATTCCTGCACGCACTCCATGATCTCGTCGCGCGACCGGGGCAGGTTCTCGCCTTCGCGGGCCCAGTGCTCGACGAGCGAGACGATGCCATCGAGATCCGCCATGCGCGCCTTGCGAATGGTGACGCCACCCATGGGCGTGCGGACGCGGCGGTGGCCCAGGCGCGCCTTGCGCGCTCCCAGAAGCTCGGCCACGCGACTGGGCGCCGTGCCGCCGGGCACGTCACGCTTGCGCAGCGCGCTGTCGACCGTCAGAGCCGTGTAGACGTCGGAGCCGATGCGCGCATCGACGCTGGCCATGTGTTCGACGCTCAGGCCCTCGAGCGGCTTCTGCTCGATGATCGCCTCGCGCACGAGCCGGCCGGCGACGTGGTGGGCATCGCGGAAGGGCAGGCCCTTGGCCACGAGGTAGTCCGCGAGTTCCGTGGCGTTCGAGTAGCCGCCGAGCGCGGCCGCGCGGCAGCGTTCGCGGTTGATCGTCATGCCGTCGAGCACGATGGCCACCATGCGCAGGCACATGGAGAGGTGCTCCATGCAGTCGAAGAGCGGTTCCTTGTCCTCCTGCTGGTCCTTGTTGTAGGCGAGCGGCAGGCCCTTGAGGACCGTGAGGATGGTGACGAGGTTGCCGATCTGGCGGCCGGTCTTGCCACGGATCAGTTCGAGCGCATCGGGGTTCTTCTTCTGGGGCATCAGGCTGCTGCCGCTGGTGACGGCATCGCTGAGCTCCACGAAGCCGGCTTCGGCGCTGGCGTAGAAGATCACGTCCTCGGCGAAGCGCGAGAG
>JAGWXC010000237.1 GCA_018970045.1 Planctomycetota bacterium
GCGGGCGTCGGCGCCGGTCGAACCCCGCCCGTCTTCCTCAAGCACGGTGACGTGGTCGAGGTGTCGATCCCCGGCGTGGGCTCGCTGCGCAATCCGGTCATCGAGGAATGAGCGAACCCGGCCCGAGGTGCGGCTGCGGAGGGTCGTCGCCGTGCGCGCGGCCCGGCACCGTCGCCCGTCTTGGCATCGCCCTCATCCGGCTCTACCAGATCTCCCTCGGTCATCTCATCGGCGGGCAGTGCCGGTTCCAGCCCTCGTGCTCGCACTACGGCCTGCGGGCGCTGGAACTCCACGGCGCGTGGCGCGGCAGCTGGCTCACGGCCCGCCGCATCGCGCGATGTCAGCCGTGGGGCGGCTCGGGCTTCGATCCCGTTCCCGGCGAGAGCCGTACCGAGAGCCGTGACGATGCCCGGACCAGCACGCCTTCGTAATCGCCAATCGGCCTGAAGTGGTGCGGTCGGCCCACCACGATCAGGTCGATGCCGGGGGCTAGTTCATGCTGCCGCAGCCGGAACGCCTCGCGCAGCAGGCGCTTCAGGCGATTGCGAACGACGGCCCCGCCGACCTTGCGCGAAATGCTCAGTCCTAGACGCGCGTGGGGCAGCCCGTTGGGGCGGCCATAGACCACGACCCATCGCGCATCGTCCCGGACGCCGGCCTTGTAGGCCTGCGCGAACTCCGCGCCTGACTTCACGCGCATGGCGGCGCCGAAGCGGAGTCGCGTGGCAGGTGTGCCTGCGCTGCCCGGTTCAGGCGTCGCTGTCATGGCTGTAGGCCTCCAGGACCGTCGTGCGCTGCACCACGCCGGAACACTCGCCGCTCACGCGATCGACCACTGGCAGGCTGGCGCTGGACGTCCGACCGAACTTGCGCATGCAGTCATCCAGGCTGTCGTTCGCCGAGACGCGCGGCACGTCGCGGCGCACCAGTTCATCGACCGTGAGCAGCGGGGCGATCTCGCTGAAGGCGACGATCGGTCGTACGTCCGCGTCGAGCACCATGCCCTCGTATCGGCCGTCCGCGCCGAGCACGATCGCATCGCCCGGCAAGCCGGCCTTGATCCTGGCGATGATCGCGTCGGCTGGGTCGCTGCGCGACACGCGGATGGGTTCTTCGAGCATGAGGTCGGCCACGATGGTTCGTTCGAGCCGATTCCAGTCGCGCTGGTGGCCCAGGTTCAGCCCGTAGGTGATCAGGTCCTCGGTGTACAGGCTTTCCCGCTTGAGTGCGCGCGCCACCGCAAGCGACGTGACGACGGCCAGCATGAGCGGCAGCATCACCGTGTAGTCACGCGTGATCTCGTAGGAGAGCATCAGGCCAGCGAGCGGTGCGTGGGCGCCGCCGGCCACGAATGCGCCCATGCCAGTCACGACGCAGAGAGCAGGGTGGATGTCGGGCAGGGCGTCGACCGAGTTGGCGATGGCCGCGACCAGCGCGCCGATCAGGCCACCGCACACGAGGCTCGGCGCAAACAGGCCGCCAGATCCGCCTGAGCCCAGCGTGAACGACGTGGCGACGATCTTGAGCACCAGGAGCGAGCCTAGGAGCAGAACCAGCCAACCAGTGGCGTGCCCGGCCTGCATGGCGCCCGAGCACAGTGATTCAATCAGTCGATATCCATTGGAATAGAACGGCGGCTGCCCGGACGACTCGCCGACGATCTGCAGCCACGCTGCGCCGAGCCCGGCCAGCAGCAGGGCGCCTACCGCCGGCACCACGAGCCGTGGCAGCGGCAAGCGGCCGAACAGGATCGCGGCTCGTCGCAACACGATCGAGAAGAGCACGCTGCAGGCGCCGCATGCCGCGCCCACCAGCACGAACGCGGGCAGGTCGACCAGCCCGAAGCGGGCGCCGGAGTACACCTCGGGATCCACACCCATCACGGGAGCGTTGGAGCGAAGAATGGACTGAGCGGTCGTCGCGCCGAGCACGCTGGCGAAGACCACCGGGGCGAACGTGCGCAGTGAGAAGTCGCGCAGCAGGACCTCGAGCACAAAGAAGACACCTGTGAGGGGCGCGCTGAAGACGGCAGCAAGCCCGGCGGCCGCACCGCAGCCCAAGAGCAGCGTGCGCTGTGCGGGATCCGCGCGGATCAGCTGCGCCACATTGCTGCCCACGACCGATCCGATGGTGACGATTGGGCCCTCGGGCCCCGCCGATCCGCCCGAGCCGATGGTGGCCGTGCTGCCCAGCCACTGGCGCAGCGCCAACGGCAGCGGGAGCCGCGAGCGATTGCGTGCCACCGACCAGATCACCTGCGACACGCCGTGCCCCCGGAAGGGGTTGGGTACCAGCGCCAAGATGACCCCGTTGACCAGAGCGCCCGCCACGGGCGCGAAGACGACCAGCCACGGCAGCGAGCCGCCCAGGTGGGCTTCCAGCTCGAGCCGGTCTTCCAGCCAGTGGATCGGGGCCATGAAGCCCACGGCGACCAACCCCATGAGCGCCCCCATGGCACCAGCGGCCAGAAGCAGGGGCCAGCCGTCCCCCAGGCGAAATCGCCAGAGGACCCGCTGCAGGACGTGGCGGCGTAGGGTCTGGAGCATGGGTGGAACCCTTGCGGCGGCAAGGGGTTTCCCCTATCGTACGGAACTCGCCGCCTCCCACAGGGCGGCCCCCAAGGAGCCACCATGATCGAAGCCCTGAAGAGCGATGCCATCGTCGAGAAGATGGGAGGTCGCTTCAAGCTGACCGCCCTCATCCAGCGCCGTCTGGGCGAGCTGATCGATGGCGCACGCCCGCTGGTCGAGCGCGGCAGCATGAGCGATCTTGAGGTCGTGATCGAGGAGATCCTCCAGGACAAGATCACGATTGACTACGAGGCCAGCAACCTGCCGGAGCCCGGCAGCCGCTGAGCATCCCGTCGCCGCCCCGTGCCGCCAACGCACGGCGGCTGGTTCGGACTTGAACACCGCCGTTCATCGACGGACTGGCTGATAGCCGGATCGTTTGACCGGCCGTGGCTGGCAGGGCATACTTCGCATCCCTCAGGAGAGGTGTCCGAGCGGTTGAAGGAGCTAGTCTCGAAAACTAGTAGCGGGCTTGTCCTGCTCGTGGGTTCGAATCCCACC
>JAGWXC010000019.1 GCA_018970045.1 Planctomycetota bacterium
CGTCCACCGCGCCGTCGCCGTTGAGGTCGCCGGGCACCGCCGTCACGTCAGCGATCCAGGCGAGCGTGGAGACGGTGGCGAAGCCCGTCGTCGTGACCCTGTTCACCGAGATCAGGTATGAGCCTGGCGACAGGCCGTCGATCGAGAGGTGCTCGACGTTGTCGACCACGCTTTGGCTGACCACGTTGCCCGATCCGAAGACGCCCAGGCCTGCATCGCCGACCAGCGACACCGGTTGGCCGTTCACGATGCGCTGCAGCTTGAGATCGTTGTTCTGCAGGATCGGGGCGGAACCTGTGAATTGGCTTGATGCGGGATTGCGATTCCACGTCAGCGCCACGCGGACATCAGCCGTGCCGGGCACATCTAGGCGCCAGTGACGCTCAAAGGTGGTCGATGAGATCACCTCGTACTCCCAACCCGCCAGCGCGACCGATGCACCGGCGATCGCCGCGCTCGCGGTGGCTTGGCCCACCGCTTCATCCGCTGACAGGATCCTGTGCGCGCGATCGATGTTGACGGTCCCGAAGCCCACGATCGGATCGATCGGGGTCGTGGCCACGCCGCGGGATGCGCCAGACTGCGGCGCACCATTCGACCATGTTGGCCCATGCGTTGCGCCAGCGAGCAGAGAGGCCTTGACGGCCACGCCACTGCGGCGATTCACGTTGAGGCTGTACGGGAGTTCATTTGCGAACTGGTAGAGCAAGGTCGCGCAACCGCCGACGACCGGCGTCGAGAAGCTGGTGAACTCTCCCGGTGCCACCAGTTCAGGCTTCTGTCGACCAGCGCCATCGATGCCCGCTGGTGGCGCGCCGTAGCTGTGGTTGCCGTTGGTCAGCCCGACGGAGATCCCGTTGAATCCGCAGCCCATGAGCGCAGGAACGGCACCGCCAGCCCCGTTGTTCATGCCTGCGATGACGAGCGTGCCGTCGCGCTGCATGGCGTAGTCCGCTCGGCGCAGGACCTCGTTGTCGACCGCCGTGCCAGCGGATCCAATCCAGCTGCAGTTGAAGAGGCGCGAACCGTTGGTGGGCGAGAGCGGCAGTGCGGACTGCCCTGCGCCGACGCGCAGGTAGCTGGAGATCCAGCCGTTGGCATCGAAGCAGTTGATCTGGGTCACGCCCTTGGCCACACCGGCCGATCCGTAGAAGTTGCGGCCCACGAAGGTCGCGTGGCCACTGTTGGTCGAGCCCCCGGAGAACAGGTTGAACGACTTGCCAGCGAAATCAGCTTCGGTTGGATTCGGGCGGTAGCTCAAGCCGGCAGATTCGTTCGCCTCGACCTGCACGATCGGGACGCCGGCGCCCGTCGGCGCCGCGGATCCCAGCCGTGCAAGCAGTTCCTCGTAGCCAATCTCGTCGGCGTATGCCGGCGCGGCCATGGTCAGGATGATCGCCAAGCTGGTGCGCATGGTCCGAGGCTCCTCTGTGCTGATGTGAACGGTCGCGCGAAGTATTGCAACCACCCCGGCCGAGGCAAGATGAAATCGGCCAGCCGCCCGAAATCAGCCTGAGGCGGCGCAAAAACAAAGGCACCGAGCGCCACAAGGACGCTCGGTGCCGAGTTCCGGGAGAGCCCGAGGGCTCCGGAGATGCTGTGCTCAGCGACGACGACGGCCAGCGAGGCCGGCGAGGCCGACGAGGGCGATCGCGCCCGGGGCGGGAACCGCGTTCACGCCGATGAGCGTGATCGAGCCAGTCCAGGTGCCCGAGGTGCCCGCGGCGCCGTAGCCGTTGCCCAGCCAAATGGTGGCGTCAGCCGAGGTGCCCGAGAACGAGATCGCGTTCACCGACTTGCTGTCGATGACGGTCGTGCCGGGAGTGCTCGAGCCGCCGTTGGCCCAGCTCAAGCGCTGCAGCGCGCTGAGGTTCGAGAAGCCGCCGACCTGAAGAAGGCCGCCGGTCGAGAGCGGAGCCACGTCGACGTACACGCACAGGTCGTCGGCGTAGGTGAAAGCGGTCGAGGCGTTCAGGGTCGCATTGACCGACACGCCGGTCAGGGTGCCCGTGAAACCGCCGAACTGGGCGCTCAGGTCGGTGAAGTTGAAACCAGTCCAAGTCTGGTTGGTGAAGGTGACGGTGACGTCGGCCGAAGCGGTTCCGGCGACAGCGGCGGCGAGGCCGGCAACGAGGGCAATCTTCTTCATGGAGGGACTCTCTTGGGAAAGGGGAACTCAGCCGAGTTCGTCGGCGCGACCCTTTTCGAAATCCCTACCGGGGAACTGTGGGAAGGTGCCGCGGGACTCAGGTCAGGCAAACCGTGTGAGCAAAATGGACCGGATTTTCTGCAGCATCGTGATCGATGGCGAACCGATCCCTCTGATTAGGTCCAATAACATCAAGGCTGTGGAGCTTGCAAGGCGGCCAAGATGGCCCCGTGCAGGGGTGGTGTTGCAGCCGCAACCATCGATCCCGCAAGGTGATGCGTTCTCCCGTCCAGCGTTGACCAGCATGCGCCGGCGGCAGGAAGGATCGCCGCGAACGGTCCGATGTCCCAGGGATGCATCACAGGGTCCACGACGGCATCGATACGCCCGGTGGCGAGCAGCAGCAGCGCGGAACAATCGCTCCAGCCGCGGACGCTTCCCGCCGCCAGCCCAAGTCGCCCCCAGGCGTCCAGGCACCCAGCGCGCCTGAAGTACTCGGTTGAGGTGGTGCAGACCAAGGCCTGGCGAAGATCCGTGCAGGTACTCGTTCGACACCGAACGGTCCCGCTTGGGCTGATCCACCAAGACTCCTCCAAGGAGGGCGCAACAAGCCGTTCGTCGAGTGCCGGGAAGTCCGCGATCCCGGCGACCACGGACCGCACCCCCGAGGCATCGTGATGCTCGAGGCCGACCAGGGTTCCCCAAAGCGGCATGCCCCGCACGAAGCTCGCTGTGCCATCGATCGGATCGAGCAGCCACCGCCACGGACTCGATCCGCGGTGCTCGCCATGTTCTTCGCCCAGGATGCCGTCGTCCGGGAACGCCGACCGGATCGCGTCGGCCAAGGAGCGCTCGATGGACCGGTCGGCGACCGTGACGGGAGAGCCGTCGAGCTTCGATTCGACCATGAGAGCGGTCTGGAAGTGCTTCATGCCGATGGGTCGGGTCGCATCAAGCCATCGCGCGAGCGCGTCCATGCGCGTTGAGGGATCCGCCGGGTGCTCGGCCATGCAGCGATGATAAGACCGCCGTTCGCGCGCCGCAGCGCGCGGGGGTCTCCCTAGGATGGATCCATGATCTTGATGACCCGGCTCCTGCTGCTTGTGCTGGCCATCGCCGCGTTCGTAGCGACCGTGTCGCAGCCCGCAGTCGCGGCGCCATCGGTGTGCTCGGCCTCGAACACCGTCGCCAAGCGGGAGGTCGTCGTCCACTACTGGCGCCCGGACGGCGACTACGCAGGATGGAACCTCTGGGTCTGGAACGAAGGTGGGCAGGGGCGCAGCGTGCCGTTCGTCGCGGACAAGGACGATGCGGTGGCGCGCTTCGATGCCGATGAAGGCGTCAAGCGGCTGGGTTTCATCGTGCGCAAGGGCGACTGGGAGCGCAAGGACGTTGACCAGGACCGGTTCATCGAGCTCAAGCCGCGCGGGCGCACCGAAGTCTGGCTTGCGGCAGGGCAGGCGGCGATCCATGCTTCCGCAAAGGCGATCGATCGATCGAGTTCGTTCGTCGGGGCGTTCCTCGATGGACGCCAGCAGATCACGCTCGCCATGTCGGGGCCGCTGGACGACAAGGCGCGCAAGGCGATCAAGGTGCGCAACGAGGATGGTGGCTCGATTGTGGTCTCGTCCGTCACGGCGGATCGTGGCGGCGACGGGCGCCCGACGTTCACGGTCAAGCTAGGCAAGCCGGTCGCGGATGAGGCCATCGCGCGACTGTCCATCGAGGTCGGTGGCGCCTGGAAGCCGGTCATCGCGCGTGGCATGCTTGATGATCCGGCGTTCGCGGCGCTCGATGCGGCGCTCGGGCCGACGTGCTCCCAGGATCGCGCGACGGTGACGACGTGGTCGCCCGTCTCGAGCCGGGTGGAGCTCGAACTCTTCGAGAAGGGGCTCGATGCCCCGAGCAGGACGCTGCCACTGGTGGTCGGGAAACAGGGGACGTGGTCGATCGAGTTGCCGGGCGATCTGCACGGCGTGCCGTACCGACTGGCGTTCACGCACTACGGCCAACGTCGCACGGCGGCCGACATCCACGCCGTCGCAGCGAGCGCCGACAGCGCATTCAGCGTCTTCGCAGATCTGGCGCGCCTGGAGCCTGCCGGCTGGCCGTCGGACCGCGGTCCGTCGATCGCGCAGGCCACCGATGAGGTGCTCTACGAGCTGCACGTGCGCGATTTCACAGTGGCTGATGCGTCGTGCCCTGCGGATCGACGCGGTTCATACCTGGGACTGGTGCACGAGGGCAGTGTGGCAGGAGCTCCCACGGGACTGGCTCACCTGCGTCGACTTGGCATCACGGCCGTGCACCTGATGCCGATCCACGACTTCACGGCCAAGCCCGATGAGTACAACTGGGGCTACTGGACGGCGCTCTTCAACGTGCCCGAGTCGAATTTCGCTGCGGATCGTCGGGATCCGCTGGCACCGGTGCGCGAGCTGCGCCAGGCGGTCGCGGGCATGCATGCGGCGGGGATCCGCGTGGTGCTCGATGTCGTCTACAACCACACGAGTTCGAGCGGCGACGCGAGCCCATTCGATGCGACCGTGCCTGGCTGGTTCTTCCGCACGACCCGCGACGGATCGCTGACGAATGACGCCGGGTGCGGCAACTCGGTCGCCGATGAGCGCCCGATGGTGCGCAAGTACATCCTCGACTCGCTGTCGCACTGGCTGCGCGAGTACCACGTCGATGGGTTCCGCTTCGACTTGTTGGGCACGCACGATCCGACGACGGTGCGCGCGATCGTGGAGCGCGTGCGTTCGATCCGGCCCGACGCCACGCTGTACGGTGAGCCGTGGACCGGCGGGGGGCCGATCCGCTTCGGCAAGGGCGCGCAGAAGGGGACCGGCATGGCGGTCTTCAACGATCACCTGCGCAACGCGCTGCGGGGCGACCTTGATGGCGATCGCACGGGCTTCGCCAATGGTCCGGGTGGCGACCGCGAGGCGGTCAAGCGTGGCGTGACTGGATCGATCGACGACTTCACGGCGTCGCCGGCTGAGAGCGTGAACTACGCCAGCGCGCACGACAACCTGTGCTTGGTCGACAAGCTTGCGCTCTCCGCGAAGGGAGCGACCGATGCCGAGCGCGAGGCGATGCTGCGGCTGGCGGTCGGCACCGTGCTGCTGTCGCAGGGCATCCCGTTCCTCGAGGGTGGGTGCGAGATCGGCCGCACGAAGGGCGGCGATCACAACAGCTACGTGAGTGGCGATCGGGTCAACCGCTTCGACTGGGAACGGGCTGCCCGGTGGCAGGCGACCTCGGACTGGGTCGCCGGGATGATCGCCTTGCGCCGTGCGCATCCGGCGCTGCGCATGTCGGACGCCACAGCCGTGCGCCGGTCGATCCAGTGGCTGGAGCATGCGCCACTGCTGGCATGGACGATCGATGGTCGAGCTGCAGGCGATCCATCGCGCACGTTGCTCGTGGCGCTCAACGGCGAGCCGACGGAAGCATCGCTGTCGCTGCCTCCAGGCGAGTGGAAGGTTCTCGCCAACGGTGAACGCGCGGGAGCGGTCCCCATCGGCACGGCCACAGGCTCGATCACGGTTGCGCCGTGGTCGCTCGCGGTGCTGACTCGCTGAAGTCGGCACGTGATGCGTCGCGCCGATGGCGCGGCCTCAGCCCTGAAGCGTGCAGCAAAGCACAGCGGGTGCCGGCCGAAGCCGACACCCGCTGGAGGGGATCATGATGGAACGCCTTGGATCAGCGGCGGCGACGCGAGGCCAGGCCTGCGACGGCCAACAGAGCCACGGCGCCGGGGGCCGGCACCAGGTCACCGCTGATGACGACGTTGTCAATGCGGTTCGAGCCCGTCGCTGCGCCCGTCGCGAGCGAGCGGAAACGGATGATGAGCTCCGACGCATTGTCCGCACCGGCAAGCGCCTGGTTGTTGGTGTAGATCGCGTTGTAGGTCGTCGACGACCACGTACCGGGAGCGCCGCCGCCGCCCGACTGCAGGACGGTGTACGTCGCGGCGTTGATCCAGCTCTGGCCGCCGTCGACGCTGAAGATCAGTTCGAACGACGCGGGGCCAGTCGAACTGCGAGCCTGGTCCCACGACACGCTGATGTTCGCGTAATTCGAGGTCGAGACGCGAGCTTCGTAGTAGTCGCCGATCGACCAGTTGTTGCTGCTGAAGGCGTACTGCGAGCCGTTGCCCGCGGGCGACGTGTAGGTCGCGGCGGCGAGCAGGTGGTAGGAGCTCAGCGTGCTGCCAGCAGTCTGGTCACCCTGATCGGCAGCACCCACCGAGTAGGTGTTGCCAGTCGGCACGTTGCCCGTGCCGGTGGGGAAGGCGGTGGTGATCGACCAACCGGCGATCATGGCGCCGTCGGCAGCGGAAACCAAGGCAACAGCGATCGCGCCGGCAGTCAGGGAAGCGATGGACTTCATTGGGGAAGGCTCCTGGGGGAAAAGGGGTGGTCTGCGCCCTTGAACCCGCCTCCAGTGCCTTTTCCGAAACCTTCCGCCAGGACTATATCCCGGATTGGATGGAATCCAAATTCGGATTGGGTTCAGGCGGACGCCCGAAGCCGGAGGGAGCACGCACGTCCTGGCCCGCTTGGGGACCCACCTGGACGGCGACACGCTGACCTCCGAACGAGCGGCGACGTCGCTAGGCTGCGGTCATGACCGTGTCGAAGCCCGGCCCACACTGTCCGGTGAACCGCGTTGGCACCACCACAGGGCCATGGCTATCGGTCCTCCTCGTCTGGACTGGTCTGTGGCTGGTGCTTGGGTCTGGGGTGTGTGCCGCGTCCGCGCAGGCAGTTCAGCCGGCGGTGGATCCTCCGACCCGACCGAGCGGGGCGCCCGCTGTCGTCGTCGGCGCGGAACTTCAGGAGCGCCGAGTCTGGACGTTCGATGCCGGCTCGGGGATCAACGTCTGCATCGACAACCTCTTCAGTGGTGCGCGGCTCAACGGCTGCGAGCAGATCGGAACGAGGGAGTTCAGGCTGCTGGTGGCGCCCGAACAGGAACCCATCAACCCAAGTCCGTGGTACGCGCTGCGGATCAGGTCGTCGAAGCCCTGCGAGGTCACGCTGCGACTGGCCATTGCCACGCCCAAGGCCCGGCCGCGTGCATGGGCGAGCCGCGACGGCCGTCGCTGGGCGATGGCACCTGATTCGCAGTGGACCGGCGAGCCGGGTGACCGAGAGTGCACGATCAAGGTCTCGGTCGTGCCTGATCCGATCTTCATCGCCAGCAATCACATGATCGGGATCGAGGAACTCGATGCATGGTCGACGCGAGTGGGGATGGAGTCTGGCGTCGCCGTCGAATCGATCGGCCGCTCGACCGGCGGGCGCCCGATCCTGGCCTTCACCCTGAATCCGCAGGCGCCACCGGATCATGTCGTGGTGATCGGTCGGCAGCATCCACCGGAAGTCTCGGGCAGCGTGGGCCTGATGAAGTTCATCGAGCGACTGCAGCAGTCTGATGCGGCGCTGGCCGACTTTGGCCGACGATTCCGCATCACGGTGATCCCCATGGTGAACCCTGATGGCGTGCATGAAGGGCAGTGGCGATGCACGCTCGGTGGCGTGGATGCGAACAGGGATTGGCATGCGTTCTCGCAGCCGGAAACCCGGGCGGTGCGCGATGCGATCTTGGCGCTGGCTGCGCAGCCCGGAGCGCGCATCCATCTCTTGCTCGACTTCCATGCGACCGATCGCGATGTGCTCTACACGCCAGCACCCGGCAGCGCGGTCGAGCCGGCGGGGTTCGTGCAGGCGTGGCTCGATGGCGTGCAGGCGCGCTTTCCGCGCGAGCGGCTTGAGTCGACCGCGTCGCACAATCTCGACCAGTGGACCTTCAAGCGCTGGGCGGCCGAGACGATCAGGGCCCCGGGCATCACCGTGGAGTTCGGCAGCCTGACGCCGCACGAGCGCATCGCGGCGAAAGCGCGCGTCTTCGCCGAGGTGATGGCCGAGGTGCTCGCCGCGCAGGTGCCATCGCGCGAAGCACCCAAGCCGCGCGTGCCGGGGCGCGGGGATGTGGTTCGTCCGCGGGAGCCGACCCCGGCCAAGCCGCCGGCGGATGAGCGCCAACCTGCTCAGGTGCCGGATCGCGTTCCGGCGACCGTGCCATGACGCGCAAGAGCGCCCTCGCTGCGGTCTGGCTCGCGGGGTTCACCGCCTGGTGGCTGCTCACGCCACTCGTTGTGCTCATCGTGGTGGGCATCTCCGAGTGGTTCGACTCAGGCAGCTTCGACATCTCCGCGAAGGACTACACCGGCGCCGTGTTCTTCTCCCGAGGGCTCTACCTGAAGCAGCACCTGATCCTGGTGGGGCTCGCAAGCTTCGCCGCCACCGTGCAACTCATGCTCGCTGCACCGGCGGTGCCGCCGTTTCGGGCGGCACAGGAAGGCAGGTCGATGCGGCAGTCCGTTGTGGCGGCGGCCATCGTGGCGGGTGCCTTGGTCACGTCGATCGGCTTCGCCGCGATCGAAGCCCTCGTGGTGCTTGTCCGGGGATCACCCGATGACCCGGACCTGATGGTCGTGGCGCTCGTGATGACCTGGCTGCTCAGTTCTGTGGCCTGGTCGACGGTGCTTTGGCGGGCTGGCTCCGAGTCGAACCCCGATGTCGTGAGTCGGCTGGTTCGGGCGGCCTTTCGTGGCAGCGCGCTGCAGGTGGTGCTTGGTCTGCCGCTCTACATCATCGTGCGACGCAAGGAGAGCTGCTGGTGCGGCCTCGTCACCTTCTGGTCGCTGTGCGTGGGGTTCGCCTCGATGATCCTGCTCTGCGGACCGGGGACCGTGCTGCTCCTCACGCGCGGCCACCGGCGAGCCTGGCGGCAGGGGGCATGCGGGGCCTGCGGGCATCTGCGTTCCCCCGGATCCGATCGATGTCCGGAATGCGGTCTGGCGTACTCGCGAAGCGCGGGTTGATCACGGCTGTGCGACGCTGAACACGTTGGTGGTACAACATCGGCATGCGATTCATTCCCTGCCTTGCGCTCACCTTCTCGCTGTCGTCCCTCTGCGCGCCCTGCGCTCAGGCCAATGTTCAGGATGCTCAGCAGCCCTCGGCTGCCAACAGTGAGTGGCCTCAGTCCAACACCGTCGGTGACCGGACGTTCACCGTCTATCAGCCGCAGTTCGATGGCTACGACGGACGGATCGCGACCCTCAGCGCAGCCATCACGGTGAAGCAAGGTGACTCGCTCAAGCGCGGCATCATGTGGCTGCGCGGCGAAACGTCGCCGGCCGACATCGCCGGCGAGGTCGAGATCCACGACCTGCACATCACGCGCATGACGATCGACAACAAGGAAGACTGGGCCGCGCGTTCGGCGCTCCAGGGATCGCTGAGCGGCGTCGGCTTCACGATCGCCCGCACCACGATGGTGCAGGACCTGAAGCTCGACAACGCCCGCTCAAGCGGCACGCCGGGCCTGAAGCATGATGCCCCCGATGTGCACTTCACCGAGGTCGCCACCGTCCTCGTGCCCGTGGATGGTTCACCGGTGCTGGCGGCCTGCGGTTCCTGGAAGAAGGTCGTGAACACGCCCTTCGTGCTGCTGCAGTCCGGAGATGGCCGCTGGTTCGTGCGAGTCGGCGACACCCAGTGGATGTCGGCGGCGACCATGACGGGCCAGTACGCGGCCTGCGACGCTCCGCCAGCCGATGTGGTTGCCGCGCTCGGCACGCCGAAGCCGCTGGCCGATGGCAACCCGGTCAGCGCGCCGGACTCGGCTTCCAGCATGAAGCCGGTGCTGCCGAGCAAGGTGATCGTCACCACCAAGCCCAGCGCGCTGGTGTCGACCATGGGCAAGCCCGCGCTCAAGCAGGTCGCTGCCGGCGTCTCGGAAGTGACCAACGCGAACACGGTGATCCTCAAGACCACGACGCCAGCTGCGTGGTGGACCTTGATCTCCGGTCGTTGGTTCACGGCGAGCGACCTCAAGGGACCTTGGACCTACAGCGCGCCAACGCAGCTGCCGCCGTCCTTCCGCTCGCTGCCCAAGACGGGCCGCTTGGCCGCCGCGCGAGCGAGCGTGCCCGGCACGGTCGAGGCGTACGAATCGACCGTCGCCGCCCGTGAGATCCAGACCGTGACGGTCAAGGCTGACACGCCATGCCAGATGTCGTGGAGCGGCGCGCCCGCGTGGTCGAACGTCGATGGCGTCGACGGCCTCTCGTACGGGACCAACGCCTCGCAGCCGACCTTCAAGCTCGGCGATGCATGCTGGTGCTGCGCCGATGGCATGTGGTTCAAGGGGTCGTCGGCGAACGGGCCGTGGGCCATCACCGACTCGGTACCCAAGCAGATCTACCAGGTCCCGCCGTCGAATCCCGACTACGCGGCGACCTACGTCGAGGTCTACGGCAGCACGCATGCCGATGATGGATCGCTCGCCAGCGTGACCTTCGGCTTCACGGCTGGATACCTCGGGACCTATCTGCACGAGGGCACCACGGTCTTCGGCACGGGCTACTCGTACTCGGCGGCGAGCGATGGCGACACGACGTATGACCCCGCTCCGCAGACCTACGGCACCGCGAACCAATACGACCCGCAGAGCGGCAGCTACGCACCGATGGTGCAGGATCCGGGCTACGTGGTGTACCCACCTGCGGTCTATCCCGACTACCTCGATGATGGTTGGTACGGCTGGGGCTGGTGCCCGGGTTGGTGCTGCGGCTGGGGTTGGGGCTGGGGCAACAGCTGGTGGGGCTGGAACCACTGGAACAACTGGTGGAACCACTGGCACCCGTACTGGAACAACAACCACTGGAACAACTGGCAGAACGACCATCGGCTCTACCAGAACCAGCGGGCGCGCTCCGGTGATGATGCTTGGCGTGGTGCGAACGGCTGGCAGCGCGCAGGTGCCGCCGCGCGCAACGAAGATCCCAGCGGCTGGCACCGAGCGGCCGCCGCCACGACCGGCGCGCGTGATGGACTCGGTGCGGAAGACCGCAACACCAACTTCAGCCGCGGCAATCCCTACTCGTGGGGCGGAACCGGCTGGGAGTCAAGGTCGACGCAGCGCGTGTCGGCGCAGAACGATGCGTCGACCGCGCGCATGAACTCCTACGCGGCGGGCATGCCGCGTGGCTACTCGACGGGCTTCCACTCGTCGTATGGACAGTATCGAGGCGAGAGCTACAACCGTGGCGGTGGTGGCTACCACGGTGGTGGCGGCTTCCATGGCGGTGGTGGTCGTCGCTGAGCGCACGCTGGCTTCACATGACAAGCGCCGTCGTCCTTGCGGGCGACGGCGCTGCCGTTTGCATCAGAGGTGATCATGCGGCGCGATGCCGCGAGGATCACATGCCGCGGGGATCACGCTTCGCTGGAATCACTCGACCACGACGGTCACGCTGCGCTGGTCGGCGGGCGCCTGGCCCTTCTCCCACGAACGAGCGAGCGCGAAGTCGAGCGTGATCGCGCCGGGTTGCTTGCCGGTGATCTCAAAGATCCAGTGCGCGGGGCCGCCGGGCGTGCCGGGCTTGACGGGCTCCACCTTGCCCGCACCAGTGGCCCAGTCGAAGTCAGCGGTCACGAACGTGGGCTTGGCGCCTGCCGTGGCCGAGGTGTTGGCGCCTTCGCGCCAACCGGTGAGGCGCCATTCGAAGCCGGTCCCTGATGCGGCCTCGAGTTCGAGTCGAACGTGATGGCCGACCTTGCAGGCGATCGCGGTGTTCTTCTCGAGCTTCACGTCTTCCGTGCCGTCGCCGGTGACCGCCTCACGGATGCGGCAGATCATGCGGCGCTGCGGAAGGATCGGCTCGTTGCCGGTAACGGTCTTGGGCTGATTGCCGCCGCAGCCAGCGAAGAGCAGCGAGGTCGACACGGTGGCGAGAAGCAGGAGGATGGTGGTGGGGGTACGCATGGGGCGGAAGTGTAAAGGGCCGGATGGATCTGCACCGCCCATGAGGTACCGTGGACGACTCGTTCGACCCGGACCCCTCAGGAGCACGCGACCATGGCATCGATCAACCGCTGGACCGTCGTGCTGAGCGCAGTTCTGGCGCACCGCGCCGTCGCGCAGTGCCCCGGCAACGTCATCGAGATGGCTGATGACGCGGTCAATGGTGCGGACCTGGCGCAGGTCCTTTCGCTCTGGGGATCGTGTGGTGCGTGTGCTGCCGATCTGAACGATGACGGGCAGGTCAACGGAGCCGACATTGCGATCGTGCTGTCCAACTGGGGACCGTGTCCGGCGGGGCTGGGCTCGGTGGAGCCTGCATCGGGCTCGTACCTCGGCGGCACCACGGTGTACCTGTACGGGGAGCGATTCCTGTCGACGACGGCGGTGCGGTTTGGGGGTGTGCCCGCTGCCACCTTCGAGGTCCTGACGTCATCGACGATCCGTGCCATCACGCCGCAGGGCCTCACGGGGCCAGCTGCCGTGACCGTGACCACCGCTGCGGGTGATGCCGTGCTGAAGGGCGGCTTCACCTTTGAACCAGCGCTGGCGCAGTCAGTCTCGCCAACGACCGTGAGCGTGCTCGGCGGCGCGACGATCACGGTCTTCGGTCAGCATCTGGGCGAGGCGACGGGGCTTCGCGTCGGCGGCATCGCGTGCGGTGGGTTCGTGAGGGTCTCCGCCAGCGAGTTGCGCGCCGTCGTTCCTGCGAGCATCCCGTCCACCGTTGACGTGCAGGTCGACCATCCCGCTGGCGCGCTTGTGCTCGACGATGCGCTGACCTATGGCAGCGGGTCGGTGCCCGCATGGGCCACGCTGCTCGAGGCAGAGCCGAATCCGCAGGTGGTGACGTCGCCGGCGCTTCGTGATGCGATCCGCGCGACCGGTCTGGCGTGGCGTGTGCTCGATGCGGGGACGCAGGTCGAGATGCTGCTCGTGCCTCCGGGAACCTTCGTCATGGGCTGCAGCTCAGGCGATGGCAACTGCCAGTCGAATGAGTCGCCTGCGCACCAGGTCACCATCACCTCGCCGTTCTACCTTGCTCGGCGCGAACTGACGCAGGACCAGTGGGTGGCGGTGATGGGCTACAACCCCAGCGACTTCGGCGGCTGGCTCTACCCGGGGTCCGGCAATCGACCGGTCGAGAAGGTGTCGTGGGACATGGCGCAGGAGTTCATGTCGTCCACGGGCATGCGATTGCCGACCGAGGCGGAGTGGGAGATGGCATGCCGGGCAGGGACGTCGACGCCGACCTATCTGCCGGGCGTGCAGATCGGCCAGATGGCGTGGATGGGCACGAACAACGGATCGCCGGGTGCGGCGACGTGGGGTACGAAGCAGGTCGGGCAGCTCCTGCCCAACTCGCTTGGGCTCCATGACATGCTCGGCAACGTGTGGGAGTGGTGCCAGGACCGCGGTGGCGCGTATGCCGCCGTCGCGCAGACCAATCCGACCGGTCCCTCCACTGGTGGCACGAGGGTGCTGCGGGGCGGAAACTGGTTCAACATCGCGCCGGTCGTGCGTTGCTCGACTCGCTTCGACACCGTTCCCAGCGACGCCGACATCATTGGTGCTGGAGTGCGGCCTGCGCGCTCGCCGTGACGTCGAATCGGTGTTCAGATCGACTCGTTCCCCTGAATCGGGCGAGCGTACGATGCCTCCATGGAACACCACACGAGCCTTGATCGCGATGTCCAGGAGCTCCGGGAAGAACTCGCGCGCCAGCGATCCTTGCTGCGTCGACAGCAGTGCGCGATGCTGGCGGCCGTGATCGGCTGCGTGGGCTTCGTGCTGCTTGGTGCCGCGCAAGCGCCGCCAGCCGCTCCCGCAGGCGCGGCGCCGCCGAACACGGTTCAGCCGGGTGCGGTGCCGCCAGGTACCGTTCCGCTCGTCCCTGCCGACGCCGCCTTCGGCGTCGTGACCTGCCGCGAGGTGCGCATCGTCGATGCATCGGGCAAGATCCGGGTGCGGTTGGGCAGCGCTGCCGGTGGTGCAGCGGGCGTGGAATGGCTCGCGCCGGATGGCCGTCGACGGATGTGGGCCGAGACCGCGGCTGACGGTTCACCAAGCCTTGCGCTGTCGGATGCAGCAGGCACGAGCCGTCTCACGGCGAGCGTCAGTCCGCAGGGTGACGCAGCGATGCAGTGGTTCGATGCGGATCGGCGCATGAGGATGAACGCAGCGTCCCAATCGAATGGGATGGTTGGCGTGTATTGGTGGGACACGAATGACCGGCAGCGCATGCCACGGATCACCGCGGAGACCGGCAGGAACGGCAATGTCGTGTTCCCGACGCTGACGGGGCGATGAAGCGGGCCGCGAACGGCGCCATATTCGTTCGGATCTGCACCGCGAAGGTTGATCGGCATTCCACTGGGGCTACAGTCCTGCAGCGCTCGGTCCCGATGGCCATGTTCACGAGGGTGCTCGAAAGGTGAAACACGTCTTGGTCCGACGAGTTCGATGGACGGCGTTGATGTTCGTTGCGTTGGCGGCGCTGCCTGCCACCGCTGTGGCGCAGGCATGCGTCGGCGACGTCACTGATGATGGCTCCATCAATGGTGCAGACCTGGGAGCGTTGTTGGCATCGTGGGGGCCGTGCCCTGACTGCCGGGCTGACCTTGATCGCAACGGCGTCGTGGATGGTGCTGATCTGGGGGCGCTGTTGGGTGCGTGGGGCGAGTGTCCGGGGGTCCCGTCGTGGGCCACGGTGGTGCAGTACGAACCGGATGCAGCGGTCGTCACCGATCCTGCGCTTCGCGCGGTCATCGTCTCGAGTGGCCATCCTTGGCGCGTGCGAGACAACGCGTCGCAGATCGAACTGCTGCTCGTGCCGCCCGGTTCCTTCCAGATGGGCTGTGTGATGCCATCGGCGTGGTTCAGTTGCTCGACGACGTCATTGCCTGTCCACGCCGTGACGCTGACGCGTCCGTTTTACATCGGTCGTTACGAAGTGACGCAGGCGCAGTGGACCATGGCGATGGGCTCGAATCCTTCGTACTTCCAGAGCGCCAGTTCGCAGGTCGCAGCTGCCGCGGTGCCTGATCGTCCGGTCGAGCGCGTGAGTTGGAACACCGTGCAGGGCTTCTTGGCAGCGACGGGTTTTCGGCTGCCTACGGACGCCGAGTGGGAGTTCTCGTGCCGCGCGGGAACGCAGTCGCCGTTCTACAACGGTTCAACATGGGATCCTTCGGTAGCGGATCTGGCGTGGTACTCCGACAATGCTGCCAATGAAACGCACCCAGTTGGCGGGAAGAGCGCCAACGCTCTGGGGCTGCACGACATGCTCGGTAACGTGTGGGAGTTGGTGCATGATTGGTATGGGCCCTATTCGTCAGGTGCTCAGGTGGATCCGACGGGGGCGAGCAGCGGAACGAGCCGCGTTCGCCGTGGCGGTTCGTGGTTCCTGAGCACCGTCAACGTGAACTCGAGTTACCGCATCGGCATCCCGCCGGCCTACGCAAGTTCAGACATGGGCTTCCGCGTCGCGCGCGATCCTTGAGCGGCATCGGCTTTGAGCTCTTGTGTGCTTGGCAGCGGCCGCAGGCCGCCGCTCCCGCGTCGCGACGCTGCTGCGCTCGTCGAGGGCGACCGCTGCGGCGGAGCGAAAGCGGGAGACGGGACTCGAACCCGCGACATTCAGCTTGGGAAGCTGACGCTCTACCAACTGAGCTACACCCGCACTGTGCCGGAGCGATCCGGGGTGAGGACTATACCGGGCGCGATGGCCTCGCTCCAGCCCGATGAGCTCGGTCAGAGGAAGGCGCCTGCGATCGTCGCGGTGCTCCAACAGGCCAGCGCACCCGCGGTCATGGCGCGAAGCCCGAGCGCAGCGGCATCGGCGCGGCGATTGGGGGCCATCGCGCTGAGCCCGCCGATCTGGATCGCGATCGAAGGCAGGTTCGCGAAGCCGCAGAGCGCATACGCGGCCATCTGCGCCGAGCGTGGGCTGATCGTGCCCGCCTTGATGGCCGTGGCGAGGTCGAGGTAGGCGACGAACTCGGTGGCCACGAGCTGCGTGCCCATGAGCGCCGCCACGGTGCTGACGTCACCACGCTCGAAGCCCATGCACCAGGCGATTGGCGTGAAGGCCACGCCAAGGATGTTCTGGAACGTGAGCACCGGGATGCCGTGCTCGAGCCGGAACGCCTCGATGCTTGGCAGCATCGAGAGCCCTGCGAGCGGCCAGTTGAGGAGCGCGATCAGCGAGACGAAGGCAACGAGCATCGCGGCGACGTTGAGCGCGAGCTTGAGGCCGTCCGTGGCGCCCTCGGCGGCGGCATCCATGACGTTGGCTGTCGTGCGTGGCAGGCTCGATGTGGCGGCGAGCGTCTCGGGTGGGACGGCCTCGCGCTCGGGCACCATGATCTTGGCGAAGACGATCGCCGCGGGCGCACTCATGAGGCTTGCGGTGAGCAGGTGCTTGGCCATCGTGATGCGGCCGGCCTCGGTGTCGCCGCCGAGCATCGACACGTAGGCACCGAGCACGCTGCCAGCGATCGTCGCGAAGCCGGCTGCCATCACCGTCATCAGCTGGGAACGCGTGAGCGAGGGGATGAACGGCCGGATCATGAGCGGGGCCTCGGTCTGCCCCACGAAGATGTTGGCCGCGGCGCACAGTGCCTCGACCCCGCTCACCTGCATCGCCCGCCGCAGGCCCCACGCACAACCGGCCACCACTCGCTGCATGATGCCCAGGTGGTAGAGCACGCTCATCAGGCTCGCGAAGAAGATGATGATCGGCAGCACGCGGACGATGAAGATGAAGCCCCAGGCGCCGGAGGGATCGCTCACGTTGCCGAAGATGAAACGCGTGCCCTCGTCAGCGAAGCCGATCACGCGGGCCACGCCCGCCGCCACGAGATCGGCCGCCGCAACCGCCGGCGGGAAACGCAGGAAGCAGAAGGCGATCAGCGCCTGCAGCGCCAGGCCAGCGCCAACGAGCCTCCAGGGAACATGGCGGCGCGACTCCGAGAGCGCCCACGCGATGGCGACGAGGACGACGAGGCCGAGGATGGGCATCATGCCGGGTCCATCACGGCAGGCCCGTCACCGGTCACGTCATGTCGGCGCTGGGCGTTGATGGCAACTGCAGCGGTCACGATGACGGCGAGGATCGCCAAGTGAGTTCCTCGGAGCGTGACCGCATCAGTCAACGAGAATGCAAGCCAAACTGCCATGGCAACGCCGAGCGTCAAACTGCTTGGTCGACGGAGTGCTGCCCACACGATGGATGCCACCAGACTGACGTAGATCAAGCCTCCGAGGACGCCTCGGCAGGCCAGCTCATCACCCAAGCCATTGTGGGAGGTCGTGAGCGCGCTGAATCGACTGGCTCGCTCTGGAGTGAGCCCGAGTCGTTCAGGTGATTCCTTGCACAGCGATGCAAGCTCAGGCTGGAAACTGTCGGCACCGGCTCCGAGCAACGGATAATTGCTCCAGATGATGAACGCCGCGCGGAGCAACGGTCCACGATCATCGGCCAGCCCTTCATCCGCGAGCAGGCCGGCCTGCTGATCGAATGAGGCGGCCCACCGAGCTGCCCATTCACGCGTCCGTGGATTCGAGACTAGCAGCACGACGACTGCGGCCAACGCCATGCCAGCCGGTACCTTATGCCGCCGCCGCTGGCCAGAAGGCACGCTGCTGCCGGGAATCGGCATGAGCAGGTAGGCGGCAAGACCGGCTGTCGTGGCGAGAATGGCGGTCCGTTGCCCGCACAGGAGCATGCCGGCCACGATGAGTCCAAACGCAAGCAGGCGCATTGCAGCATGTCGGCACCAGAGTGCTGGTCCGAGGCAGAGCAGCACTCCAAATGCCTGGGCAAAGCACGCGCACATCATGCCGATGTCCTTCCCGTGCGTGATGAGCTCGACGTACGTTCGGGTTTCCTCCAGACGGACATTCCGGGCAATGAGGACGACAGCGCATGTGCAGGTTCCGCCGATGAAGCCCCCTAGTAGCAATGGCCAAGAACCCACCAGAGGGCCGAGCATCAATGGCAGCAGCAGGAACCGTGAGAGTTGGGATAGCGGCCGTACCTCTGCATCACTCCACGCCACCGACGCGAACCTCAAGAGGCACATTGAGGCGAACAGCACGAAGGGGATTGACCGCAGAAGCGAGGTCACTGCGCTGCGCCGGGTCGGCAAGAGGCTGACGGATGCTGCAAGCCAGATCGAGAAACTGATGGCTTCAAGCGAGTTCGAGTTCGGCAGGGCCGCGAACCATGCGAAGCAGGCCCAGCGTTCGACGTGTCGAGCCACGGATTGGAATCCAAGGTCTCGTGGCATTGTTCCGGGAGTGTAGCGGTGGTGATTGGGTCAGCCACACGTCGTTCGAGCAGGGGTACGCTGCCTTTCATGCTCGATGTCCTCGTCTTGCTCGCGATGGCCGCCGCAGTGGGATTGGCTGTTTCCTGGATCGTCCATTGGGGGCCGGTGAAGCGCTGGCGCCGTCGGCTTCGCACTCGGCGCCACCTGCGCCGTTGGGCGCGCGTCGCTACGCCTGTGGAGCGGCCGTGCTCGAGTCGGGTGGTCGTCTCACTGACGGTTGCGCCGAGTCGCCTCATTCCGCTTCAGCGGACGGTCGCCACGCTGCTGAACCAGTCGTGTGTTCCTGATGAGATCCACATCAACGTCCCGTGGACATTCAGGAGGACAGGCGAGGACTATGTGCTTCCAACCTGGATGCTGTCCCCGGATGCTCGAGTCATGATCCACCGCGTGGAG